>CAZGYG010000008.1:0-60619 GCA_964530335.1 uncultured Rhodospirillaceae bacterium
TCTTCCATTCCCGGCGTTCCTGGGCGATCGCCGGCGCCGGGAAGTTCGCGGCCAGGACGGCCGATACCGCCGCCCCACCCGCCGCCTTGCGGATCAGGTCTCTACGCTTCAGCATCGCGATCAACTCCGTTTTCGCGGGCGAAGGACGGCGCCGTCGCACCAGCTCGACGATCGCCGTTGCGTGCCAACCTAGAGCCTGTCCCGATGAATGGGAACCGCCACGCCGGTCGCGCCAAGTCCCCCTGGCGTCACGCGACCCGGTCGGGCGGCGGGCGGCCGGCGAAGAAGGCGCTGATGTTTTCAACCACGCGCAGGCCCATGGCGCGCCGGGTCTCGCGGGTCGCGCTGCCGAGGTGCGGCAGCAGGACGACGTTGTCCTGCGCCAGCAGGGCCGGCGTCACCTTGGGTTCGGCCTCGTAGACGTCGAGCCCGGCGCCGGCGATGGTGCCCGCCGCGAGCGCGGCCGCGAGCGCCGCCTCGTCGACAACGTCGCCGCGCGACGTGTTGATCAGAAACGCATCCTTGCGCATGCGCCCGAGCCGCTCGGCGTTCATCAGATGGCGCGTCTCCGGGGTCGCCGGGCAGTGCAGCGACACGAAATCGGCGATCGGGAGCAGGTCGTTCAGCGACGCGCACCAGGTGGCGCCGAGCTCGCGTTCGACCTCGGGGGCGGCGCGCACCGCGTCGCTGTAAAGGATCCTCATGCCGAAACCGTGGTGCGCCCGCTTGGCCACGGCGCGGCCGATCCGTCCGAGCCCGACGATGCCGAGCGTCTTGCCGGTGACCTTGGTGCCGCGCATGTGAGTGGGCCGCCAGCCGGTCCAGGCACCGGCACGTACCTGGCGCTCGCCTTCGCCCAGGCGGCGCGCGACCGCCAGCATCAGGGCCATGGCCAGATCGGCGGTGCAATCGGTCAGCACCTCGGGCGTGTTGGTGACGACGATGCCGAGCTCCTTGGCGCGGGCGATGTCGACGTGGTTGAACCCGACGCCGTAGCTGCCGACGATCCTGGCGCGCAGCGGGGTGGCGCCGAGCACGTCGGCGTCGATCCGGTCGGTCACCGTCGGCAGCACGGCGTCGTAGCCGCGGAACAGCTCCTTGAGTTGGTCAGCGCCGAGCGGCGTGTCGCTTTCGTTGAGGGTGGCGTCGAACGCCTCGACGAGGCGCGCCTCGACCTCGGCGTCCCAGCGCCGCGTGACGAAGACCTTGGGCTTGGCCATGACGGTTCCGCTCCTCGCTTCGGTTCAGGCACGAGGCAGGAGGCCGGCCTTCTTGAGCACCGCCTTGACCGTCGCGCCGAGCTCGGATGGGCTTGGCGCGACGGTGGCGCCCGCCTCCCTGAGGATCTCGACCTTGGCGGCGGCGCTTTCGCCGAACGCCGAAATGATCGCTCCGGCGTGGCCCATGCGCCGGCCCTTGGGCGCGCTGAGGCCCGCGATATAGGCGATGACCGGTTTCTTCATCGAGGCGCGGATGAATTCGGCCGCCTCGGCCTCCTGGGGTCCGCCGATCTCGCCGATCATCACGACCGCATCGGTCCCCGGGTCGCGCTCGAACAGTTCGAGAATGTCCAGGAACGACGAGCCGTTGATCGGATCGCCGCCGATGCCGACGCTGGTCGAGACGCCGATGCCGAGCGCCGCCATCTGCGCCGCCGCCTCGTAGCCGAGCGTGCCGGAGCGGCCGACGATGCCGACCCGTCCCGGCTTGTAGATATGGCCCGGCATGATGCCCATCATCGCCTGGCCGGGGCTGATGACACCGGCGCAGTTCGGCCCGATCAGGGTCATGCGCCGTTCGTAGGGATAGCGCCGCATGTAGCGCTTCACCTGGATCATGTCCTGGGCCGGGATGCCGTCGGTGATGGCGACGCACAGCCGAAGGCCCGAATCCGCCGCCTCCATGATCGAGTCCGCGGCGAACGGCGGCGGCACCAGCAGAAGGCTGGAATCGGCGCCGGTCGCCGCCACCGCGTCCTTCACCGTATCGAACACCGGGCGGTCCAGGTGCCGCGTGCCGCCCTTGCCCGGGGTCACGCCGCCGACCAGGTTGGTGCCGTAGGCGATCGACTCCTGGGCGTGGAACGAGCCGGTGTTGCCGGTGAAGCCCTGGACGATGACCTTGGATTTGCGGTCGAGCAGGATGGTCACGCCCGCGCCTCCCGCCACGCCTTGACGACGCGCTCCGCCGCCTCGGCCAGGCTGTCGGCGGCGACGATCGGCAGGCCGCTCTCGTTCAGGATTCGTCGACCTTCCTCGACGTTGGTGCCGGCGAGCCGGACGACAACGGGAACGCCCGCCGGGCGCTTGTGCAACGCCTGCACGACGCCCTGGGCGACCCAGTCGCAGCGGTTGATGCCGGCGAAGATGTTGACGAGCACGGCCTCGACGTTCCTGTCGGACAGCACCAGGTTGAACGCCTTGGCGACGCGCTCGGGCGAGGCGCCGCCGCCGATGTCGAGGAAGTTGGCCGGCTCGCCGCCGGCGTGCTGGATCATGTCCATGGTCGCCATGGCCAGCCCGGCGCCGTTGATGATGCAGCCGATGTTGCCTTCGAGCCCGACGTAGGAGAGCCCGCGGTCCGCCGCGTCGCGCTCGCGCTGGTCCTCTTGCGACTTGTCGCGCAGCTCGGCGATGCGCGGGCGGCGGAACATGGCGTTGTCGTCGAACGTCATCTTGGCGTCGAGCGCGACCAGCCGGGACCCGGACACGACGACCAGCGGGTTGATCTCGACCATGGTGGCGTCGAGTTCGACGAACGCCCGGTAGCAGCCGAGGATCGTCGTCACCGCCTGACTGACGAGCGCGCCCGCGAGCCCGAGGCCGAACGCGATCTCGCGCGCCTGGAACGACTTCATGCCGGCCGCCGGGTCGACGCTGGCGCGCAGGATGCTGTCGGGCTTGTCCCGGGCGATGTCCTCGATCTCCATGCCGCCGGCGGCGGAGGCGACGACCATGACCCGCTCGGTCTTGCGATCGAGCACCAGGCCGAGGTAGAGCTCGCGCTCGATCGGCAGCGCCTCCTCGACGTAAAGGCGATGGACGAGCTTGCCGCGCGGCCCGGTCTGCTCGGTCACCAGCCGCTTGCCGAGCAGCTCGTCGGCGGCCTGGGCGACCTCGTGATCGTCCTTGCACAGCTTGATGCCGCCGGCCTTGCCGCGCGCCCCGGTGTGGACCTGGGCCTTGACGACCCAGCGCTCGCCGCCGATTTCCTGGGACCGGTAGGCCGCCTGCTCGGGGCTGTAGGCGAGCCCGCCGCGCGGCACGGCGATGCCGAACCCGGCCAGCAATTCCTTCGCCTGATATTCGTGGATGTCCATGTCCGCCCCCTGGGGCTCGGCTCGACCCGGCCGTCAGGCGTGCGCGTAGGGTAAGCGGGGAAACGAGTCAAGGCCGAGGCTATTGGATCGGCGCGCCGCCCTGCTCGGTGCGCTTGGCCACGAACGCCGCCATCTCCTCGGCGATCGCCGGGTCGAGCGGCGGCGGCGTGTACTCGGCGAGCAATTGCTTCCAGATGCGGTTGGCACGATGCGTCGCATCGACGGCGCCGTCGGCCTGCCAGTGCTGGAACGCCCGCCAGTCCGAAAGTATCGGCGTGTAGAACGCGGTCTCGTAGCGCTCCAGTGTGTGCGCCGCGCCGAAGAAGTGTCCGCCGGGCCCGACCTCGCGCATGGCGTCAAGCGCGAGCGCCGGCCCATCGACCACCTCGGGGCGCAGCACCTCGAGCATGGTCTGGCACATCTCGGCGTCGATCACGTACTTCTCGAAGTTGGCAACCAGCCCACCTTCCAGCCAGCCGAGCGCGTGCACGATCATCTCGCCGCCGCCGAGCACCGCCCCCCACAGCGACATGGCGCCTTCGTAGGCCGACTGCACGTCGGGCGCGTTCGAGGCGTTGGTGTTCGAGGTCCGGTACGGCAGGTTCAAGCGCCGCGCGAGCTGGCCGCCGATCAGCGCCGCCTTGACGTACTCCGGCGTGCCGAAGGCCGGGGCGCCCGACTTCATGTCCACGTTCGAGGTGAACCCGCCATAAATGACCGGCGCACCCGGATTGACGATCTGGGCGAGCGCCAAGCCGGCGAGCGCCTCGGCGTGTTGCTGGGCGAGCGCGCCGATGATGGTGACCGGCGCCATGGCGCCCGAAAGCGTGAACGGCGTCACGCACACCACCTGGCCGTGGCGCGCCATCTCGATGATGCCCCACAGCATCGGCCGGTCGATCTGCAACGGCGAGTTGGTGTTGACGATGGTGTAAAGGCTGGGTTCTCGCGCCAGGGTCGACGCGTCGACACCGCGCGCGATGCGCGCCAGCTCGATGTTGTCGAACACCCGCTGCTGGCTGAGCGAAAAGCCGAACAGCGCCTTGTCGGTCAGGCGCGCCAGGGCCTCCATGGCGACGACGTGGCGGATGGGCACCGGCACGTCCTGGGGCTCGGGCGCGTAGCCCGCCGGAATGTGGACGACGTTCAGGGTCTGCGTGAGCTTGAGCAGGTTGCAGTAGTCCTCGAACGTGCCCGGACGGCGGCCACGGTCGAGGTCCGAGACATAAGGCGCGCCGCCGACGGTGCAGAAGTTGACGACGCGTTTGCCGAGCGTGCGGTTGCGTGCCGGGTTGCGCGCGTGGAGCGTGAAGGACGCCGGCGCGTGGGCCAGCGCCGCCATGACCAAACCGCGGTCGAGGAACACCATCTCGCGCGAGTCGTCGACCTTGGCGCCGGCCTGGCGATAGATGACCCGGGCCTCGGGCAGCAGGATCCGGACGCCGAGCTGTTCGAGGATGGTGAACCCGGCCTCGTGGATCGCCTCGAGCTGATCGGCCGAGACGATCTCGAACGGCGGGTACGGGTTAACGGTCTCGCGCCAGGGAAGCTGCGGGATCCGCGCCGGCCCGGCCTGGCTGCGCCGCGCGCCCGCGCCCCGTGCGCGCCGCTGTGCCGGTTCGGCCATGGGCGTTCTCCCTGCTGCTCGATACGGCTTCTATAGCAGGATCACGCCGCGACGTTACACACGGCCTCGCAGCCCGGACCGGTGATGACGCGGCGGAAGCCCGCGAATTCCCGATCGAGCGCGGCATCGCCGGTGTCGACCCGGAGCGTCGGTTCGGCCAACGAGGCGAGCTTGGCCGGCGTCGCGACGACGATCAATCTGTCCGGCCCGACGCGGCGCAGCACCGCGGGGCCGATCTGCTGGTTGCCGCGGCCCAGGATGTGGCCCTGCCCGCCGATCGGCGCGACGACCACCCGGACGTCCGGGGCGCCGTCCAGGGCACGAAGGATGTCGGCCTCGGCAACGTCCAATGCCACGGCGCGCCCGTCGCGCGCGAGATCGACGCCGAGCAGGGTCTTGGCCACGCCCAGCACCTCGGCCACGGCGCGTACGGTCGTACCCGGGCCGAGAACGACGAGCGCATCGCCGGGCAGGCGGCGCACCGCCTCGACCGCCGCGCCCGCAAGCGCGGCCGCGTCCCCGGCGGCGGCGCCGACCTTGACTCCCTGGATCAGCCCGCGCGCGAAGGGAACCCGAAGGTAGCCATAGAGCCTGGCCGACAGCCGGCCCGCGCGATAGGCGTCCTCGTCCAGGTCCATGACTTCGAGCTCGGCGAGCGTCGCGCGGCCCTCGAGGTACTCGGCGGCCAACGCGGCGGCGGCCAGCGGGCTCGTCGCGAATACGCCGGAGTGCATCTTGACCCCCGCGGGCACGCCCAGCACCGGGCAGTCGCCGTCGATCGCGTCGAGCACGTCGCGGGCCGTGCCGTCGCCGCCGGCAACCAGGATCAGGGCCACCTCGCGCCGGCGCAGCTCGCGGGCCAGGGCGACCGTGTCCTCGGGCCCGGTCGGGCCGCCATGCCTCGGGTCGACGACCGCCGCCGCGAGCCCGGCCGCGTGCGCGGCCCCGTGACCCATCGCGCCGGCGCCGGCAACGGCCTGAAGCGTCGGGACACGGCGCGCAAGATCGGCCAGCGTCGCGGTCATGCGCGCCTCGGCCCGGGGTTCGGCCCCGAGCGCGAGCGCGCGCCGCACCACATCGGCACCGTCGCTGCCCTTCAGCCCGACCCGGCCGCCCAGCCCGGCGATCGGGTTGACGATGACGCCGATCGTCGTGCCGCTCATGGCGCGATCAGTAGCCGGCGTGGCGCGCCGTCGTGGGCTTGCGCTCGCGCAACCATTCGCCGCGCTTGCGCGCGAGCGCCCGGCGCGTGAACGCCCAAGTCGCCGGGTCATTGGCGATCGCGTCGTTCACCCGGCCGATGGCGGCCCGGTGGGGTCCGCGCCGCACCGTTTCCGGCTGCTCGTACGCCTCGCGGGCGATCGAGCGCAGCGTGGCGATCATGTGGTCCATCTCCGCGATGGTCAGGGATTCGCCCGGCTCGATCGTGAACGGTTGCGGCACGAGCACGGGAACGTGGCTCGGCATGTAGTGCTGAACACCGTAATCGACCATGCGCTGCTCGATCTCCATGGTCGTGACGCCGGTCTCGCGGTGCAGGGGCTCCCACGAATAGCGGACCTGCTCGAGCTTTGGCGCCGTGTTCTCGGGCCACGGCACGGCGACGCCCTTGATGCCCCGGATGTTCGCCAGAAGATAGTTGTTGTTGAGCACCGCGGTCTCCGCCACGGCGCGCAGGCCTTCGGCGCCCAGGCTCATGACCCAGGCGTAGGCCTTGATGACGGTCGGCACGTTGCCGAGGAACGCGCGGATGCGCTCGATCGCGTCGGGCCGATCGTCATCGAGGACATAGCGGGTGCCGTCGAAGCCGACCACGGGCCTGGGCAGGAACCGGCGTAACGGCTCCTTGACGCCGACCGCGGCGCAGCCCAGCCCGATCGAGCCGTGCGGCGCGGAGAACGTCTTGTGCAGGTTGAACTGGCACAGGTCGAAGCCGGCGTCGCCCGCGCGCGCGATGCCGAGCAGCGGATTGCCGTTCGCCTGATCGTAAGCGCACAGCCCGCCGACGGCGTGGACCTTGTCAACGAAGGCGCGGATCGCCGGGTTGTACTGGCCGGTGTCCTCGGGGTTGGTCAGCATCAGACCGGCCGTGCGTTCCGACAGCGCGGCCTCGAGCGCGCCGATTTCCGGGTAGCCCATCGGCCCGGGCATCAGCGTGATGACCTTGAACCCGGCGACGTGGGGCGTCGCCGCGTCCGCCGGGTGCGAGAAGGCCGTGGTGATGATCTCGTCGCGCTTGCCCAGCTCGCCGCGCGAGGAGTGCCAGGCCCGGATCAGGCAGGCGTTGGTGTAGATGCCCTGGGCGCCGCTGCCCGGCTGAAACGTGAATTCGTCCATGCCGGCGATGGCGCACATCATCCGGTTGAAGCGATAGAGAATCTCCAGCAGCCCCTGCATGGTCGCGGGGTCTTGCGCCGGGTGCACGTCGGCGAGCCTGGAGGCGCGAACGACGTGGTCGTGCACCTTGGGCGAATACTTCATGGTGCACGTTCCCATCATGTCGACGGCGACGTCGAAGCCCATCGTCATCTGAGCGAGCCGCGTGAAATGGCGAACGATCCTGTGCTGGGTGACTTCGGGCAGGTCCGGCGGCGTGGCCCGTCGTACGCCGGCCGGCAGGCGCGAGGCCACATCCAGCCCCGCGATCTCCGGGTCCGTCGCCGGCGGGATCAGGCCGCGGGCGCCCGGCTCGCTCAGCTCCTGGATCAAGGGCTCGTTCCAGCGCGCGGCGTGAAAGTCCGTCATGCCAGGATCTCCGCCAGCGCCTGGACGAAGCGGTCGATCGCGGCCTTGTCGTGCACCTCGGTGACGCACACGAGCATGGCCGCGCCGAGCGTCGGGAAGGCCGCCGACAGGTCATACCCGCCGATGATGCCGCGATCCAGCAGCGCCGCGTTGACGGCCGCCACGGTCCGCCCGGTGTCGGCGAGATCGACGACGAACTCCTTGAAGAACGCGCGATCGCGATGGGGCACGCGCACGCCCCCGATCTTGACGATGGCCCGCGCGGCGTAGAGCGCGCGCCGCATGATGCCAAAGCCCGTTTCGGCGAGACCCTTCGGTCCGAGCAGGCTCAGGTAGACCGCCGCGCCGATGCCCCACAACCACTGCGTCGTGCCGTAGTAGTCGGTCGCCTCGTGGCGCGTGTCGTAGGAGGTGCGTTCAGGGGTCGACCACGCGAAGCCAAGCGCGTTCCCCTCGGCCGGAACGGCGCTGACGAGCGTGGTCGGTATCTCGGCGACCAGCTTCTCCTCGTCGCGCGTGGCGATGAAGCCCGCGCAGCCGCCGCCCGCATACATGTGGATGCCGAGCGGCTGAACGTCGCCGCTGACGATGTCGGCGCCCCACTCCCCGGGAGGCGCGAGCACACCGAGCGACAGCGGGTCGACGCCGACGACGAGCAGCGCGCCGGCGCGATGGACCCGCTCGGCCACCTCCGCCCCTTGCGTCTCGATGACGCCGAGGAACCCCGGCTGCTCCATGAAGACGGCGCCGATGCCAGGCCCGAGCTTCGCCTCTAGGTCATCCAGGTCGAGCAGGCCGCTGGCCGGATCCTGGCGCACGACCTTGGGCACCGTCGTCGGTTTGACGAAGCCCCGCATCTGCGACAGCCGGTCCGGGTTCATGAACTCGGGGACCAGGATTCCCGGCCGCCCGGTGACGCGGCAAGCCATCTGCACCGCCGAGTTGGCCGCCGCCGCACCGTCGTAGGTGGGCGGCGAGACCACATCCATGGCGACGAGCTCGCCGATCAGGCTTTGAAACTCGAACATCGCCTGGTTCTTGCCATGATCGGAGTGGCTGCCGCCGGCGTAGGCGGTGAGGAACTCGCCGCGCGCGACGATCTCGTCGCACACGGCCGGCACGTAGTGGGGCCAGCACCCGGCGCCGCGAAAGTTCAGCAGGTCATCGCCGCCCCGGTTGCGCCCGAGAAGCGCCGCGAGGTGCCGGCGCAGGTCGTGCTCGCCGGGCAGCGGCGGCGGCAAATCGAGACGGCCTTTGAAGCGCAGGTCCGCCGGGATCGCGGCGTAGAGCGCCTCGATGTCGGAAACTCCGATCGCCTGCATGAGCTTCCGCCGCGGCCCCGCGGCGGCGTTGGGCACGTACGGGTGATCGAACCCCTTGTCCATGGCCATCAGGGCAGCAGCGGCGACCACGCCGGGTCGGAGCCATCGAGCGGGGTGACGACCTGCCGCTCGTTGTGGCCGGTGAGATCGACGGAATAGAGCTTGGACACCTTGCCCTGGGTGGTCGGCACTTCGCGGAAGAACATCAGGACGCGGCCGTTGGGCGACCAGGTCGGGCCTTCGTCGAGGTAGCTCACGCTCAGCATCCGTTCATCCGAGCCGTCGGGCCGGATCACGCCGATGTAGAACTGGCCCTTGTGCTGGCGGGTGAAGGCGATCAGGTCGCCGCGCGGCGACCAGACCGGGGTCGAGTAGCGGCCCTGGCCGAAGGTGATGCGCTGCGGGTTGCTGCCATCGGCGTTCATCACGTAGAGCTGCGCCGTGCCGCCGCGGTCCGAGTTGAACGCGATGCGCGAGCCATCGGGCGCGAACGATGGCGAGGTGTCGATGGCCGGGTCGCTCGTGAGCCGCACGGTGTCGCGCGTCCGCAGGTCCATGACGAAGACGTCGCTGTTGCCGGCGCGGGCCATGCTGAACACGACGCGGTTGCCGTCGGGCGAGAAGCGCGGCGCGAACGTCATGCCCGGAAAGTCGCCCAGGCGTTCGTTCTGACCGGTGTCGATGTTGTAGATGTACACCCTGGGCGTGTCGTTGACGTACGACATGTAGGTGATCTCTTGTGCCGACGGCGAGAAGCGCGGCGTCAGCACCAGCTCCTGGCCGCCGGTCAGGAAGCGGTGATTGGCCCCGTCCTGGTCCATCATGGCGAGCCGCTTGACCCGGTTGGTCATCGGTCCGCTCTCGGCGATGTAGACGATGCGAGTGTCGAAGTAGCCGCTTTCGCCGGTCACGCGCTGATAGATCGCGTCGGCGATCTTGTGCGCCACCCGGCGCCAATTCGCCTGGGTGGTGCGGAACGTGAAGCCGACCATCTGGACCTCGGCGAATACGTCCCACAGGCGGAAGGTCGCCTGCAGGCGGCCGTCGGCCTCGATGCCGACGTTACCCGTGACCAGGAGCTGGGCGTTGATCTGGCGCCAATCGCCGAAGCTCGGTTGCACGGTGATCGCCTCGGGCTTCTCGATGAAAGCGCGCGGGTCGATCGGCCGGAACAGTCCGGACCGTTCGAGGTCCGCCGCGACCACGCTCGCGATGTCGGCGCCCACCTGCTCGGTATCGCCACCGCCGATCAGCCGCGTGACCGCCACGGGTAGTGGGTCGACGACGCCGCGCGTGATGTCGATCACGGTTTGCGCCTGGCCCGTATCGGCCAGGGCGAGCAGCACGAGCGCGAGCAGCGCACGGGCAAGCATCGAAGTCGAAGGAATCCTGCGCATGATCATCGTCCTACCATCTTGCTGGGATCGAACGTCAACTGAATGTCGCGCCATACGTCGTACTTCTCCGCCGGCAGGCCTTTCAAGGGGCTAGCCTTCAGCACGGCGCGCAGCGCGCTTTCCGCGGCGGCGCGGAAGAACTCCTCGCCCGGCCGCGACATGCGGAACTGATCGACGATCGTCGCCTGCAGCACCCTCCCGTCGATGGCGAGCTGGATGCGGATCTCGACGGTCAGGTTCTCGGCCCCCGGCGCACCGGCCGGCACGATCCAGTTCTCCTCGATCTGGCGCCGGATGGCGTCGATTTCAGACAGGGTCATCTGGTCGCTGACATTCGCTGTGAGCGTGCCCTCGAGCGCCGAGAGGTCGAGCAACGGCTGCTCGGGCGCCGGCGGCGGCGGCGTCTCGGTGATCTCCTTGTCGAGCAGCGCCACGGTTTCGAGCACCGTCGTGAAGTCCTCTTGCGGCTTGGCGGGCGGCTCGGGCTTGGCACTCGGCTTCGGTGCCTGCGCCTCGGGTTCGGGCTCAGGCACGGGCTCCGGTTCGGGCTCGGGCACCGGCTCGGGCTCTGGTTCCGGTTCGGGCTCGGGCGGCGGCAGCGGCTCGGGCTCCGGTTCGGGCTCCGGTTCGGGCTCGGGCTCGGGCTCAGGCTCCGGTGGCGGAGGCTCGGGGACTTCCGGCTCGGGCGGCGGTGGCGTTTCCGGCTCCGGTGGGGTCTCGGGCATGGGCGCGGGCGGCGGTGCCGCCGTCTCCTCGGCGATGGTGTAGACCTCGATCAGGATCGGCGGCTCGACCACGATCTCGCGATCGAACAAGTCCGGCACCCCGAAGTAGACCAGCAGGATCACCGCGAGATGGAGCAGTGCCGAAAGCCACGCGGCCCGGCGGATCATGGCGTTACGGGCTCAGTTGGGTCTTGGGCGGAACGGTGATGAGGGCAACGTTGGCGAAGCCCGCCGAGTTGATGGCCGCCATCACCGCCATCACGGCGCCGTAGGTAATGGCCTGGTCGCCGCGCACGAAGATGCGCGCCTCGGGGTTGTTCTCGGTGACCGCGGCGAGCCTGGGGCCGAGCTCCTCGATCGTGACCGTCGTGTCCTCGAGGAAGATCGCGCCCGCCGCGTCGATCGAGACGATCAGAGGCTCGTCCGAGCCGCGCAGCTCGGGCGCCGCGGCCTCGGGCAAGTCGACTTGGACGCCGATGGTCAGCAGTGGCGCCGCGATCATGAAGATGACCAGCAGCACCAGCATCACGTCGACCATGGGCGTGACGTTGATCTCGCTCATCGGCCGGTGCTTGGCGCGCCGGCCGGCGCTGCTGCTGCCCTTGGTCGTGATGCCCGCGACCATTACAACCCCTTCTCGTCGAGCTGGCGCGACAGCAGCGAATGGAACTCCGCCGAGAAGTGATCGAGCCGCGTGCCGTAGCGGTCAAGATCGGTGGACAGCTTGTTGTAGCCGACCACCGCCGGAATGGCCGCGACCAGGCCGAGCGCGGTGGCGAACAGCGCCTCGGCGATGCCCGGCGCCACGACGGCGAGCGAGGTGTCCTTGCTCAGCGCGATCGCCTGGAAGCTGTTCATGATGCCCCACACCGTGCCGAACAGGCCGACGAACGGCGCGGTCGAGCCGACCGTGGCGAGGAACCCGAGATAGCGTTCGAGCCGCTCGACCTCGCGGTCGAGCGTCACCTGCATGGCCTGGCCGATGCGTTGCTGCAGTCCGGCGCGCAGGCGATCGTCCGCCATGGCGACGCCGCGCTTTACGGCGCGACGCCACTCGTTCATGGCCGCGGCGAATACCGCGGCCATCGGGTGATCGGGGCGCTGGCCGACCCGGTCGAACAGGTCCTCGAGCGAGCCGCCGGACCAGAAGGCATCCTCGAACTTCTCGGCCTGGGAGCGCAGCCGCGCGAAGCGCATGAACTTCTCGAAGATGATCGTCCAGCTCCAGAACGAGGCAACGAGCAGCAGGACCATCACGAGCTTGACGACGATGTCGGCGCTGACGAACAGGCCGATCATCGACATGTCCGTGGGCAGGGAGCCGGACAGGGCGACCGATTCTACGGGCGCGGTTTCCATGGTTGATATTTCCGATAGCTATGTGGCGAGAAGTGGGCCGAGCGCCGAGCGCATGGCTGGGGGCAGGCGTGCCGGCCGGCCGTTGGGCGCGACCAAGGCGAGATCGACATCGAGACGCACGAGATCGTCGTCGTCGCGCCGCACCACCTGTTCGATGCGGGCACTGGCGCCGCCCAGCGCGACCAGGCGCGTGACGACCTCGAGCAGGTCGTCGAGCTTGGCCGGGCGGCGGTAGGCGACGACGCAACGCCGGACCGCGAAGACGACGCCCGCCGCGCGGCCAAGCGCCACGTGGTCGAAGCCGAGCCGGCGCAGGAGTTCGGTCCGCGCGCGCTCGGCGAACTTGAGGTAGTTGGCGTAGTAGACCATGCCGGCCGCGTCGGTATCCTCGTAGTAGACCCGGACCGGAAAGCGATGGAGCGCGCCGTCGAAGCGGCCCGCGGCATCAGCCATCGGCCAGGTCCTCGGTGCCCCGTTCGGCGAGCGCGAGCTCGAGCTGGCCGACCCACCCGGCCGGCACCACGTAGCCCAGGTGGCGGAAGCTCGCCGCTGTCAGCATCCGCCCGCGCGGGGTGCGCCGCAGCAGGCCCTGCTGGATCAGGAACGGCTCGATGATGTCCTCGAGCGCATCGCGGTGCTCGGACAACGCCGCCGCCACGGTGTCGATGCCGACCGGGCCGCCACCGTAGTGATCGGCGATGGTCGAGAGATACCGCCGGTCCATGGTGTCCAGCCCGCGCTCGTCCACGTCGAGCCGCGCCAGGCCACGCCGGGCCACCGCTCCGTCGATCAGCGCCACGCCGTCGACGGCGGCGAAGTCCCGGATGCGACGCACCAGACGGCCGGCCACGCGCGGCGTGCCGCGGGCGCGACGCGCGATCTCGGCGGCGCCGTCGCTGGCGAGCCCGAGCCCGAGCACGCGCGCGCCGCGGGTCACGATCTCGACCATCTCGTCGGGCTTGTAGAAGTCGAGCCTGAGCGGGATGCCGAACCGTTCGCGCAGCGGCGTGGTCAGCAGGCCGGCGCGTGTCGTGGCGCCGACCAGGGTGAAGTGCGGCAAATCGATCTTGAGCGAGCGCGCCGAAGGTCCCTCGCCGATGATCAGGTCGAGCTGGAAGTCCTCCATCGCCGGATAAAGGATTTCCTCGACCGCCGGGCTCAGCCGGTGGATCTCGTCGATGAACAGGACGTCCCGCGGCTCGAGCGCGGTGAGCAGGGCGGCCAGATCGCCGGTCTTGACGATCACCGGGCCCGAGGTCGCCCGGAAGCCGACCCCGAGCTCGCGGGCCACGATCTGCGCGAGCGTCGTCTTGCCGAGCCCCGGCGGGCCGTGCAGCAGGATGTGGTCGAGCGCGTCGCCGCGCTCACGCGTGGCGGCGATGAACACCGCCAGGTTGTCGCACACGGCGCGCTGGCCGATGAAATCGGCGAGACGCCGCGGCCGCAGCGCGACGTCGGCGTCCGCCGGGTCACGGTCCAGTGCGACGAGGCGCGGCTCGTTCACCGTGCCAACTCACGGAGCCCGACGCGCACCAATTCCTCGAGCCGCGCCGCGGGCCCCAGGCTATGCACCGCGCCGGCAACCGCCTGGTAGGCCTCCGAGCGGGAATAGCCCAGGTTGACCAGGGCCGAGATCGCCTGGTCTCCGGGCCCAGGCTCCACCGCGCCGGCGGCCTCGGGCAGCGTCAAGGCGACCTTGTCCTTGAGCTCGGTGACGATGCGCTGGGCCAGCTTCGGCCCGACGCCATTGGCGCGCGCGACCGCCGCCTTGTCGCTCGCGGCGATGGCCCGCGCCAGGCCGTCCGGACCGAGCACGCCGAGCACCGCAAGCGCCACCCGCGGCCCGACCCCCTGCGCCGTCTGCAGCAGGCGGAACCAGTCGCGCTCGGCCGCGTCGTGGAATCCGTAGAGCACGATGCGCTCGTCGTTGACGCGCGTCTCGACCAGGAGGCGCGCCGGCTTGCCCCCCGGCGCGAGCAGCCCGAGCGTGCGCGTGGAGGCGTGGACCAGGTAGCCGACCCCGCCGACGTCGATGATGACCCAGCCGTCGCCCTGGCTGTCGACCGTGCCGGCCAGCTTGCCGATCACGGCCGCGCCTCGGCCACGACCCAGTGCCGGCGGGTCGCCGCTTCGCTGGCATGGCAGATGGCGACCGCCAGGGCATCCGCGGCATCCGCTCCGTTCAGGGCCACGCCGGGCAGCACGCGCCGCACCATCGCCTGGACCTGCGTCTTGTCGGCGCCGCCGAAGCCGACCACGGCCTTCTTGACCGCGCGCGCCGCGAACTCGGCGACCGCCAATCCCTCGGCGGCGGCGGCGGCCATGACCACGCCCCGGGCCATGCCCAGCTTGATCGCCGAGGCTGGGTTGCGCGCCACGAACACCTCCTCGATCGCGGCCGTCTCCGGGTGGTAGCGCCGGATGACCGCGATCAGGTTGTCGTGCAGAAAGGCCAGCTTGGCCGCCATGTCCAGGCCCGCGGGCGGCGCGATCGCGCCGTTCGCCACGTGCCCGAGCCGGCCCCGCTCGGCGTCGATGATGCCCCAGCCGGTCGCCGTGATGCCCGGATCGAGGCCCAGGTGACGCACCGCCGCCTCAGGCCTGGTAACGGGCAAGCGTTTCGTCGGACAGGTCGAAGTTCGCGACCACGTCCTGCACGTCGTCGTTGTCCTCGAGAACGTCGATCAGCTTCAACAGGGTCTCCGCCGCGTCGTCCGCGACCTCGATGCGGGCCATGGGGCGCCACGTCAACTTGGCGCCCGTGCCTTCGCCGAGCTTGGCTTCGAGGCGCTCGCGCACATCGGCCAGATTGTCCGCGTCGCAGTAGACCTCATGGCCTTCGTCCCACGACTCGACGTCGTTGGCCCCGGCGTCCAGCGCCGCTTCGAACACCTTCTCGGCGCTGCCAGCCGAGACCGGATAGTTGATGGCGCCGACCCGCTGGAAGTTGAACGCGACGCTGTTGGTCTCGCCCATCGCGCCGCCGTGCTTGCCGAACGCGGCGCGCACCTCGGCCGCGGTGCGGTGGCGGTTGTCGGTCAGCGCCTCGACGATGATCGCGGTGCCGCCCGGTCCGTAGCCTTCGTAGCGCACCTGCTCGTAGGAGCCGCCTTCGCCGCCCGAACCGCGCTTGATCGCGCGTTCGATGGTGTCGCGCGACATGTTCGCCGCGCGCGCTGCGATGAGCGCCGAGCGCAATCTGGAATTGGTATTCGGATCCGGCAGCCCCTGCTTCGCGGCAACGGTCAGCTCCCGGATCAATTTCGTGAAGATTTTCGCGCGCTTGGCATCCTGGGCACCCTTCCGGTGCATGATGCCTTTCCAATGGGAATGGCCCGACATGAGCGCCTCGAAATCCTACATCTAGCCCCTCGCCCGCCGAAGAATACCATATCGGGGACGTGAGGCACGCCCACTCACCAGCCTAGGCGGTCTTTATGGCCCGATTTCGCCCTGTCCCGTCAAGGGGCGCGCGGCGGAAAAAAATGAGCCGCCGGGATGCGGCGGCTCGAGTCAACAGGGAGGCTTCACGAATATCCGGGATCATCGCAGGGATGAGGGACTTCCCGAATGGACAACCTTATAGCCCCAATTCGTTGCAAAATGGTTAACGAGATGAGGATTTCTTAACCACGATCTTCGCCCGCCGTCAGCGGCGAAACGCGCCGTCGGCGGCGGATCGCGCCAGCTTCTTGCGTTCGATGACCTGACGGGCCCGGTCGATCTCGGCCTGCAACTCGGCGATGTAGTCGCCGAGCGCCGCGATCGACAAGGGCTCGAGATCCTTCGGCTTGGGCGCCTGCGGCTTGGGTTCGAGTTCGTCGGGGTTCATGGCGAGGCATGTTAGCGCGCCGGTTCGGCCCTGCCCATGGCCGATGGCGCGTGGTAAGCAGCGAACGCCGATCCGAACGAAGGACCACGACCATGCCCGTGCCCACGACCATGACCGCGATCGAGATCGAGAAGCCGGGCGGTCCGGAGGTGCTGCGCCCGGCGTCGCGTCCCGTGCCGGCGCCGGGCCTCGGCGAGATCCTCGTCAAGGTCGCCGCGGCCGGGGTCAACCGACCGGACGTGCTGCAGCGCCAGGGCGGCTACGCGCCGCCGCCGGGCGCGTCGGACATTCCCGGCCTCGAAGTCGCCGGCACGATCGTGGCGCTCGGCCCCGGCGCGCAGGGGTTCGCCCTGGGCGACGAGGTCTGCGCCCTGGTCTCCGGCGGCGGCTACGCCGAGTACTGCGCGGTGCCCGTGCCCCAGGCCCTGCCGGTGCCCGCGGGCCTCGGCATGGTCGAGGCGGCGGCGCTGCCCGAGACTTTCTTCACCGTCTGGACCAACGTGTTCCAGCGCGGCCGGCTCGCGGCGGGGGAGACCTTCCTGGTCCATGGCGGCTCGTCGGGCATCGGCACCACGGCGATTCAGCTCGCCGCCGCGCGCGGAGCCCGCGTGTTCGCCACGGCCGGCAGCGCGGACAAGTGCCGGGCCTGCGAGCGGCTGGGCGCCGAGCGCTGCGCCGACTACCGGAGCGAGGATTTCGTCGCCGTGTTCCACGAACTCACGAACAAGCGCGGCGTCGACGTGATCCTCGACATGGTCGGCGGCGATTACGTCGCCCGCAACATCCGGCTCGCCGCGCTCGAAGGTCGGATCGTCGTCATCGCCTTCCTCGGCGGCAGCCGGGTCGAGCTCGACCTCGGAGCGTTGATGGTGAAGCGGCTGACGCTGACCGGCTCGACGCTGCGCCCGCGCACGGTCGAGCAGAAGGGCGAAATCGCCGCCGAGCTGGCCCGCGAAGTCTGGCCCCTGCTCGAATCCGGGCGCATCAAGCCCGTGATCCACAAGACCTTTCCCTTGGCGCAGGCAGCCGAAGCCCAGCGCTTGATGGAATCCAGCGGCCATATCGGCAAGATCGTTCTGACGGCCGCCTGAAATGCCTCTAATCGTGCTGGCGTCCCGCGCCGGAATGTCCTAAGCGTGAGCCACGCGGCCCGACTGGGCCGCGCGTCACCCGAAACCGCGAGGAGAAGTCATGGCGCATCCGCTGATGCCGAGGGCCACAGCCATATTTCTGGTCGAGAACACGGCCCTGACGTTCGTGCAGATTTCGGAGTTCTGCGGCCTGCACCCGCTCGAGGTCCAGGCCATCGCGGACGGCGAGGCCGCCATCGGCATCAAGGCGCGCGATCCGGTCACGGCCGGCGACATCGAGGCCAGCGAGCTCCAGCGCTGCATCGCCGACCCCACGGCCCGACTGCAGATGCGGCTGCAGATCGAGGCGCCGAGCAGGAAAGTCCGACCAGGTGGCCGCTACACCCCGATGACCAAGCGCCAGGACAAGCCCGACGCGATCCTCTACCTGATCCGCCGCTACCCGGAACTGGTCGACGCCCAGATCTCGCGCCTCTTGGGCACCACGAAGACGACGATCAAGGCGGTGCGCGAAGGCAGCCACAAGGAACAATCGCGCCTGCAGCCGCGCGATCCGGTAGCGCTCGGCCTGTGCGCCGCGGCGGAGGTCGAGGCGGAACTCGCCCGGCTCAAGCCCAAGGTCGTGCCGCCTCCGGCGGCGCCAGCGCCGGCCGAACAGGCCGGCGCGGATGCCGGCCCCGCCACGGGCGATTCGGCAGGCTGAGAGTCCGTCTGCTCAGCGCGGCACCGGGTAGCCGACGCGGCCGAGCGCCTGCTTGATCTCGTCGAGGATCGCCGGGTCGTCGATCGTCGCCGGCACCGTGTAGTCCCTGCCGTCGGCGATCCTGGCCATGGTGCCGCGCAGGATCTTGCCCGAGCGCGTCTTGGGCAGGCGCTCGACGACGGTCGCCGTCTTGAACGAGGCGACGGGCCCGATCTTCTCGCGGACCAGCCCCACCACCTCGCGCGCCACCTCCTCGCCGGGGCGGTTGACGCCGGCCTTCAGCACCACGAACCCGACGGGGACCTGGCCCTTGAGCGCGTCCGCGACGCCGACCACGGCGCACTCGGCCACGTCCTTGTGGCCGGCCAGCACCTCCTCCATCGCCCCGGTGGACAGCCGGTGGCCGGCGACGTTGATGATGTCGTCGGTCCGGCTCATGACGTAGATGTAGCCGTCGTCGTCGAAGTAGCCGGCGTCCGCGGTCTTGTAGAACCCGGGGAATTCCGCCAGGTACGACGACTTGAACCCGTCGTCGTTGTTCCACAGCGTCGGCAGCCAGCCGGGCGGCAGGGGCAGCTTGACGACGATCGAGCCGATCTTGCCCGGGGCCATGTCCTTGCATCGTTCGTCCACGACCTGAATGCGGTGGCCCGGCACCGGCTTGGTCGGCGAGCCGTACTTGACCGGCAGCGCCCCCAGCCCGATGCAGTTCGCGGCCATGGGCCAACCGGATTCGGTCTGCCACCAGTGGTCGATCACCGGGCGGTCGAGCGCCCGTTCGGCCCACTGCACGGTGTCGGGGTCGGCGCGTTCGCCGGCCAGGAACAGGGTACGGAAACGGCTCAGGTCGTAGTGGCGCACGTGCTCGCCCTTGGGGTCCTCGCGCTTGATGGCGCGGAACGCGGTCGGCGCGGTGAACTGGGCGACGACACCGTGATCGGCGATGACGCGCCAGAACGCCCCGGCGTCGGGCGTGCCGACCGGCTTGCCCTCGTAGAGCACCGAAGTCGCGCCGTGGAACAGCGGCGCGTAGACGATGTACGAATGACCGACCACCCAGCCCACGTCCGAGGCCGCCCACCACGCCTCGCCGGGCTTAACGCCGTAGATGTTGGGCATCGACCAGGCAAGCGCCACCAGGTGCCCGCCGTTGTCGCGTACCACGCCCTTGGGCACGCCGGTCGTGCCGGAGGTGTAGATGACGTAGAGCGGATCGGTCGCCGCGACGGGCACGCACGCGGCCGGCCTGGCCGCGGCCAACGCCGCGTCCCAATCGAGGTCCCGGCCGGGCTTCAGCGGGGCCGCGAGCTCGGGCCGCTGCTTGACCAGGCAGCGCTCGGGCTTGGCGGCCGCCAGCCGGATCGCCTCGTCGACCAGCGGCAGGTACGGAATCACCCGGTTGACCTCGATGCCGCAGCTCGCGGTGACGATCAGCTTGGGCTTGGCGTCGTCCATGCGCTTGGCGAGCTCGGCGGGGGCGAACCCGCCGAACACGACCGAATGGATCGCGCCGATCCGGGCGCAGGCGAGCATCGCGACCGCCGCCTCCGGGATCATCGGCAGGTAGATCAGCACGCGGTCGCCCTTGGTCACCCCTTGATCGACGAGGGCGCCGGCGGCCTGCGCCACCCAATCGCGCAGCTCGCGGTAGCTGTAGCGCGCGACGGTATTGGTGACCGGGCTGTCGTAGACCAGGGCGGTCTGATCGGCCCGGCCGGCCATGACGTGGCGGTCGAGCGCGTTGTGGCAGGTGTTGACGACGCCGCCGACGAACCAGCGGGTGAACGGCGCGCGCGTGTCGTCGCGCACCACGTCCCAGCGGCGTTCCCAGTCGATCGCCTCGGCCGCCTCGGCCCAGAACCCCTCCGGGTCGTCGAGCGAGCGGCGGTAGACCTCGTCGTAGCGGCTGGCCATGCATCCCCCTGCGGCCACGAAACTGCGCGCCTACCCTAACCCGGCCGAGCCCCGGCCGGTAAAGCCATTGATCGGCCCCCGAGCTTGCGGAATGATCGCCCCGGCGGGGTAGCGGAAACGGCCATGAACAGGGCGGCGACCCAAGACAACCCTTACGAGACCGGGCTGGAACGCAACGCGGCGAACCACGTGGCGCTGACACCGCTCTCGCTGCTCGCGCGCGCGGCGGCGGTCTACCCCAACCGCATCGCGTGCATCCACGGGGCCGAGCGCACCAGCTACCGCGAGCTCTACGGCCGTTGCCGGAGGCTGGCCTCGGCGCTGGCGGGGCTTGGCGTCGGCGTCGGCGACACGGTCGCGGTCATGGCGCCCAACGTGCCGGCGCTCTTGGAGGCCCACTACGGCGTCGCCATGACCGGGGGCGTGCTCAACGCCCTCAACGTCCGCCAGGACCCGCCCAACCTGGCGTTCATCCTCGATCACTCGGAGACCAAGGTGCTGATCACCGACCGGGTGTTCTCGGCCACGATCAAGGCGGCGCTCGGCCTGGCCAAGGCCCGCCCGACCGTCATCGACATCGACGACCCGCTCGAACCCGCGGGCGAACGGCTCGGCCGGCTCGACTACGAGGCCCTGCTCGCCACGGGCGACCCGGAGTATCGCTGGGCGCCGCCCGACGACGAATGGCGCGCCTACAGCCTCAACTACACCTCTGGCACCACCGGCAGCCCGAAGGGCGTCGTCTACCACCACCGCGGCGCCTACCTCGAGGCGCTGGGCAACACCGTGGCGTGGGGCCTCAGGGACCACCCGGTCTACCTGTGGACCCTGCCGATGTTCCACTGCAACGGCTGGTCGATGACCTGGACCATGAGCGCCGTCGCCGGCACCCACGTCTGCCTGCGCAAGGTCGAGCCGGCGGCGGTGTTCCAGGCCATCGTCGAGCACAAGGTGACCCACATGGCTGGAGCGCCGATCGTGCTCGGCATGCTGGTCAACGCGCCGGCCGAAGCGAAGCGCACGTTCGCGCATACGGTCGAGGTGGCGACCGGCGGCGCCGCGCCGCCCGCCGCGATCATCGCCGCCATGGCCGCCATGGGCTTCCGCATCACCCACCTTTACGGCCTGACCGAGACCTACGGCCCGGCGGTGGTGTGCGCCTGGCAGGAGGATTGGGCCGCGCTCGACGCCGCCGGCCTGGCGGCCAAGCTGGCGCGCCAAGGCGTCGGCTACGCCACCCAGGCCGAGATCGCCGTCATGGACCCGGCGACCATGGCGCGCGTGCCGGCGGACGGCGCGACGATCGGCGAGGTCATGATCCGCGGCAACACGACGATGAAGGGCTACCTGAAGAACCCGGAGGCCACGGCCGCCGCGTTCCAGGGCGGCTGGTTCCACTCCGGCGACCTGGCGGTGGCGCACCCGGACGGCTACCTGGAGGTCAAGGACCGCGCCAAGGACATCATCATCACCGGCGGCGAGAACGTCTCGACTATCGAGGTCGAGAGCGCGCTCTACCACCACCCGGCGGTGCTCGAGGCCGCGGTCGTCGCCCGGCCCGATCCGAAGTGGGGCGAATCGCCGTGCGCCTTCGTCGCGCTCAAGGACGGCGCCCAGGCCACCGCGGCCGAGCTCATCGACTTCTGCCGCGGCCGCATGGCCCACTTCAAGGCGCCTCGGACCGTGGTGTTCGGCGCGCTGCCCAAGACGGCGACCGGCAAGATCCAGAAATTCGTGCTGCGCGAGCGGGCGAAGGCGTTGGCGCCTTGAGCGGGCGGCCTCAGGCGATCAGGTCGGCGACGTAGCGCGGCAGCGCGAACGCCGCGGCGTGGACCTCGGGCGTGTAGTAGCGGGTCGCGATGCCGGCGGCGCGGAAGCGTCGGCGGAGCGTCGGCGAAGGCACCCGGCGCAGGGTCTTGTCGTCGGTCGCCCAGCCGAACGCCATGGGTCCGCCGGTGTAGGTCGGAACGGTCGCCAGGTAGCACCCGGCGTCCTTGAAGATGCGGCGGAACGCGGCGACCGACCCGACGAGCTCGTCGGCCTGGAGGAACGGCACGCCGTTCTGGGTGACCAGGATGCCGCCCGGGTTCAGGATCCGGTGGCAACCGCGATAGAACGCCTCGGTGAACAGGACTGCACCGGGTCCGATGGGGTCGGTCGAATCGACGATGACCACGTCGAAGCGCTCGGTGGTTTCGGTGACGAACCGGGCGCCATCAGCGATCACCACATGGGCGCGCGGATCGTCGAAGGCGTCGCGGCAGATCGAACCTAGATGCTTCTTGCTGAACGCGATGACGCTGGGGTCGATTTCGACCATGACCACGCGCTTGACCGCGCGGTGCTTGAGCACCTCCTCGATCATGCCGCCGTCGCCGCCGCCGATCACCAGCACCCGGCGCGCGCGCCCGTGAGCCAGCACCGGCAGGTGCGCCAGCATCTCGTGGTAGATGAACTCGTCTTTCTCGGTGGTCTGGATCGCGCCGTCGAGCACGAGCATGCGGCCGAAGGTAGCGTTCTCGAACAGGACCAGGTGCTGGTGCTGGCTCCGCTCCTCGTGCAGCACGACGTCGGCGCGGTACGTGGTACGAAAATGGGGGTGCAAAGTCTCCGCGATCCAGCGCTCGGTCACGCCACCATGCCTCGAAGGTGGGTCGTCACCACGACCCGGCACGGTCCGAACGCTTGGCGCAGCACCGGCACCGCCCGGTTCGGGTCGGCGTTGCCGCACATGAAGACGTCGAGCGCCGCGTAGCCGCGCTCGGGCCAGGTGTGGATGCTGATGTGCGACTCCGCCAGCACCGCCACGCCCGACACGCCGCCGTTGGGCGTGAAATGGTGCAGGTGGACGTGCAGCAGCGTCGCGCCCGCCGCCGCGACGCACGCCTCGAGCGTCGCCCGGACGTGGTCGAGATCGTCAAGGCGCCTGGCGTCCCAGAGGTCGATGATCAGGTGCGACCCGGCAAACGTCTTGCCGTCGCGCTCGATGAAATAATCCTTCCGCGTTTCGGCCGCTATGGCCGTCAACGGCGGACCGGACCTCACCTCTTGGGCGGTGCTTGAACCCGGGTCCAAGTCCATCCCCAATTGGCAGAGGGCGTCATGCCTGGACACAGGCGTCCTCCCCAACCAGCAGATGACTGAAACTAAGCGCGTGGGTATGAAGCAATCGTGACAGGAATGCAAGCGACAGTCGCGCCGCGGGACGGGCGCCAGGGGCCACGGCGGCGAAGCTACGGCTGGCGCGGCGTGTCATAGTCTCGGCGAGCGCGGAGGGAGCGACGATGAACCCCTACGAGACCGGTCTGGAGCGCGACGCCGCGAACCACGTCGCGCTTACGCCGCTGTCGTTCCTGGCCCGCGCCGCCGCGGTCTACCCCGAGAGGGTCGCGGTCATTCACGGCGCGCTCCGGTTCAGCTACCGACAATCTTACGCGCGGGCGCGGCGGCTCGCCTCGGCGCTGGCCGCGCGCGGCATCGGCGTCGGCGACACGGTCGCGGTCATGGCGCCCAACGTGCCGGCGATGTTCGAGGCGCACTACGGCGTGCCGATGACCGGCGCCGTGCTCAATACCCTGAACACGCGCCTCGATGCGGCAACCCTCGCCTTCAGCCTCGATCACGCCGAGGCCAAGGTTCTGATCACGGACCGGGCCTTTTCGCAGACCATCAAGGAGGCCCTGACGCGGGCGGCGGCGAAGCCGCTGGTCATCGACATCGACGACCCGGCGGCCCCGGAGGGCGAGCTTATTGGCCGGCAAGACTACGAGGCGTTCATCGCCTCGGGCGATCCCGATTATGCCTGGATCCCGCCGGACGACGAATGGCGCACCATCAGCCTCAATTACACCTCGGGCACCACCGGCGACCCGAAGGGCGTGGTCTACAGCCACCGCGGCGCCTACCTGAACGCGCTCGGCAACCTCGTGGCCTGGGGCATGGGCGACGCGCCGGTGTACCTCTGGACGCTGCCGATGTTCCACGCCAACGGCTGGTGCTTCCCCTGGTCGCTCAGCGTCGTCGGCGGCACCCATGTCTGCCTGCGCCGGGTCGAAGCCGGCGCGATCTTCCGGGCGATCGCCGAGCATCGGGTGACCCACTTTTGCGGCGCGCCCATCGTGCTCGGCATGATCGTCAACGCCAAGCCCGATGAGCGCGCCCGTTTCGACCATCGGGTCGAGGTCATGACCGCCGCCGCCCCGCCGCCCCCCGCCGTGCTCAAGCGCATGCAGGAACAGGGCTTCCATGTCACTCATGTCTACGGGCTGACCGAGACTTACGGTCCGGATACGGTGTGCGCGTGGCACGAAGCCTGGGACGAGCTGCCGGTCGAGGAGCAGGCGGCGCTCAAGTCGCGTCAGGGCGTGGCCTATCCGGTGCAGGAAGCTATCATGGTGGCCGACCCCGCAGGGCTGGCGCCCGTGCCGGCGGACGGGGCAACGCTCGGCGAGGTCATGCACCGGGGCAACATCACCATGAAGGGCTACCTCAAGGAGCCACGGGCGACGGCCGAGGCGTTCCGCGGCGGCTGGTTCCATTCCGGCGACCTGGCGGTGGTCCACCCGGACGGTTACATCCAGCTCAAGGACCGGGCGAAGGACATCATCATCTCGGGCGGCGAGAACATCTCGACCATCGAGGTCGAAACCGTGCTCTACCGGCACCCGGCGGTGCTCGAGGCGGCGGTCGTCGCCCGGCCCGACGAGACCTGGGGCGAGACGCCGTGCGCCTTCGTCACGCTCAAGGACGACGGCAGCGCGACCGAAACCGAGCTGATCGCCTTCTGCCGCGCCAACATGGCCCACTTCAAGGCACCCAGGACCATCGTGTTTGGCGCCCTGCCCAAGACCGCCACGGGCAAGGTGCAGAAGTTCGTGCTGCGCGAACGCGCGAAGGCGTTGGATGACAATGGCTGATCCGCTGCCCTCCCCCGATGTCGTCGCCCGGCTGGCCGGCGCGCGCGTGCTGGTCGTCGGCGACGCCATGCTCGACCGCTTCGTCCACGGCCAGGTGCGCCGCATCTCGCCCGAGGCACCGATCCCGGTTTTCACCATCGAGGGCGAAACGTCGCTGCCGGGGGGCGCCGCCAACGTCGCGCTCAACGTCGCCGCGCTGGGCGCCCGGGCGGTGTTCGTCGCCGTGGTCGGCGCCGATGCCGAGGGCGCCGCGCTGGTCGAGCTGCTGGGCCACGACGGCCGCATCGCGCCGCACCTGGTCATCGCGGCCGGGCGCACCACCACGGTCAAGACCCGCTACGTCGCCGGGCCCCAGCACCAACAGGTGCTGCGCGCGGACCGCGAAGTCGTGGCGGCCATCGACCCGGCGACCGAGGAGCGCGTCGGCGCGTTCGCCGAAGCGGCGCTCGGCGAGGTCGACGTGGTCGTGCTGTCGGATTACGCCAAGGGCCTGCTCACGCCAGCGCTCGCCCGCCGGATCATCGCCGCGGCCGCGCGCGCGGGGCGACCGGTGCTGGTCGATCCCAAGGGCAGCGACGCCGAACGCTACGCCGGGGCGGCGGTGCTGACCCCGAACCGGGCCGAGCTGGCGGCGATCGCAGGCCACGCGCTCGAGGACGACGACGCGGTGGCGGCGGCGGCGCGCGCCGTGCTCGAACGAGCGGGGCTCGCGGCCGTGCTCGTCACGCGCGGCGCCGAAGGGGTATCGCTGGTGCCGCGCAACGGCGACGTTCTGCACATCCCTGCGCGCGCCCGCGAAGTGTTCGACGTGGCCGGCGCGGGCGACACCGTGATCGCGACGCTGGCGGCGGCCTTGGGCGCGGGGCTCGAGCTTCCGGCCGCGGCGCGGCTGGCCAACGCGGCCGCGGGCGTCGTGGTCGGCAAGGCGGGAACCGCCGTGGTGCGGCCGGACGAGCTGGTGGCGGCGCTCAACGCCGTAGCCGCCGACGCGGCCGAGGCCAAGATCGTCGATGTGGCGTCGGCGCGCGAGCGCGTGGCGTCGTGGCGTCGCCACGGCCAGCGGATCGCGTTCACCAACGGCTGCTTCGACCTGCTGCATCCGGGCCACGTCGGCCTGCTCGCCCAGGCCAAGGCGGCCGGCGACCGCCTCGTGATCGGGCTCAACTCGGACGCCTCGGTGGCGCGGCTCAAGGGCCCGGGCCGGCCCGTCCAGGGCCAGGCCGCCCGCGCGCTCGTGCTGGCCGCGCTCGCCGCCGTCGATCTCGTCGTCGCGTTCGACGACGACACGCCAGTTTCGCTGATCGGCGCGCTCAGGCCCGAGGTCCTGGTCAAGGGCGCCGACTACCGGCTCGACCAGGTGGTCGGCGCCGACCTGGTGCGCGGCTGGGGCGGGCGCGTCGTGCTGGCCGAGCTCGTTCCGGGCCACAGCACCACCGCGACCATCGCCCGCCTGGCGCGTTGATCCGATTAGACAGGCTCACTCTTAGGCGACGCTCAGACCAGTAGCGCCATGCCGCCGCCGAAGGCCGGATCGGCGCCGCCGCTCAGCCGATCGCCGTCGACCTTGATGGCGTGGACGCCGGCGATGCCGTAGCTGAGCGGACTGCGAACGATGCCGTAGCCCATGGCGGCGACCGCGTCGGAGACGTAGCGCGGGATGCGGGCGGTGACGTCGATCACATCGCTGGTCGCCGAGAAGCGCGGGGCGAGCACGGCCTCGGTCACCGGCATGGCGAAGTCGATGACGTTGAGGATGACCTGCAGCACGCCCATGGCGATCTGCGTCCCGCCCGGAGCGCCGATCACGAGCATGGGGCGATCGTCGTTGAACACGATGGTCGGGCAGATCGAGGAGAAGCGCGCCTTGCCGGGCGCGATCGAGCCGGCCCGGCCGGGGCGCGGGTCGAACACGCCCATGCAGCCGTTGTACATGAACCCCAGGCCATCGGTGACGACGCCCGACATCATGCCGAGCGAATGGGTCATGGACACCGCGTTGCCTTCGCTGTCGATCACGGAGATATGGGTCGTGTGCGGCGATTCGACGGCGTCGAGGCGGGGCACGCGCGCCTTGGCGCCGGCCTCGATGGCGGCCGCCTTTCCGGCCGCGTAGCCCTTGTCGGTCAGCCGTTCCAGCGGCACGTCGACGAACGCCGGATCGCCCACGTGGGCGTCCTTGTCGGCGGTCGCGATCTTCATGGCCTCCGCGACGACCCGGATGTAGTCGGGCGTGTTGTGCCCGAGCGCCGCCAGATCGAAGCGCTCCAGGATGTTGAGCATCTCGACCAGCATGACCCCGCCGCCGGGCGGATGGTTCGTCGTCAGCCGGTGCCCGCGATAGCCGCCCTCGAGCGGCCTGGTTAGAGTCGTGCGGTAGCCGGCCAGGTCTTCGGCCGACAGCAGCCCGCCGTGGGCCGCCATGTCGGCGGCGATCGCGCGGGCGATGTCGCCGGTGTAGAAAACCTCGGGACCGGCGTCGGCGATCCGCGCCAACGTCCGGGCGTAGTCCGGATTGCGGATGACAGTGCCGATGGTCTTGGGCAGGCCGTCATCGCGCACGTAGAGCGCCCGCGCCGCGGGCGTGAAGCGTAGCCGGTCCAGGATCGGGACCCGGCCCGACGGCTCCGCCGACATCCAATAGTGATAGACATCGGGTGACACCATGAAGCCGTCGGCGGCCCAGCGGATCGCCGGCTCGACGACGCGATGCCAGGGCAACCGCCCATGTCGCTTATGGACCTCGTGGTAGGCCTTGAGCGAGCCCGGCGTGGTGATCGACGCGTAGCCCACGTCGTTGACCCGCCCGCGCAGGACGAAGCCGAACCCGTCCCGCGTCTCGGCCTCGATCAGGTGCGCCCACATGTCGGGGCGCGCGGCGGCGGGCACGCGGCCGTGGAAGTCGACGACCTCGTGGGCGCCCGAGCCGGGCATGTAGACCTGGCAGCTCCCGAACCCCGCGATGCCGCACATCATCGGATCGACGACGCCCTGGACGAAGGCGCACGCGATCGCGGCATCGACGGCGTTGCCGCCGTCCCGGAGCGCGAGGGCGCCGGCCTCGACCGCCTCGGGCTGCGGCGCGCAGATCATGCCGTGTCGTGCCATGGCGTCGCTCTCGTCGGTCGCGGCAGCGATGAGACCATCGGGCGTCGCCCGGCGCAAGCTGGCGGCCGCGCGGCAACGATGCCCTTCCGGCCGCCTCGCTCCGCCGATAGGATCGCCCCGCTCGCGCGGGAGAACGCATGACCTCCTATGACATCATCGTCGTCGGCGCCGGGTCCGCCGGGTGCGCGTTGGCCGGGCGATTGACCGAGGACAAGAACGTTCGCGTCCTGCTCATCGAGGCCGGGAAAGCCGGCGAGCACTTGTTCGTGCGCATGCCGGCGGCCAACGGCTTCGTGTTCGGCAAGCCGCGCTTCGACTGGGGCTACACCACCGAGCCCCAGGCCGAGCTCGGCGGCCGGCGCGTCTATTGGCCGCGCGGACGCGGACTCGGCGGCTCATCGACGATCAACGGCATGATCTACATCCGGGGCAACCCGCGCGACTACGACGGCTGGCGCCAGCGCGGGCTCGAGGGCTGGGCCTACGCCGACGTGCTGCCGTACTTCCGTCGTTCCGAGGGCAGCCCGCGCGGCGACGACGGCTACCATGCGCCCGACGGCCCGCTGCGCACCGGCCCGGCCGGCAACGCCGGCCGGATCGACGAGATCTTCATCGCGGCCGCGCGGCAGGCGGGCTACCCGTACAACCCGGACTTCAACGGTCGCAGCCAGTTCGGCTGTGGCATCTACGACATGACCGTGCACGGGGGCCGGCGTTCGACCTCGGCGCGCGCGTACCTGGAGCCGGCGCGCGGGCGGCCGAACCTGACCGTGTTGACGGACGCGCTCGCGCTTTCGCTCGCGTTCGAGGGCCGGCGCGCGGTCGGCGTGACGGTCGTTCGCGGTGCGCGGACCGAGACCCATCGCGCGAGCCGCGAGGTCGTGCTCGCGCTCGGCGCCATCGGCTCGCCCCAGCTCCTGCTGCTTTCCGGCGTCGGCCCGGCCGACGAGTTGCGCCGGCTCGGCATCGCCGTGGTCGCCGACGTGCCCGGCGTCGGCGCCAACCTGCACGATCACCCGGACGTTCCGGTCCAGTACGCGTGCCTGCGTCGCGAGCTCAGCTTCAGCCGGTACCTGCGCGCGGACCGTGCGCTTTGGCTCGGGGCGCGGTATCTGCTGACCGGCGGCGGGCCCGGCGCGGCGGCCTTCTGGAGCGCGGGCGCGTTCAAGGCCTTTAGTCCCGGCGCCGAGGTGCCGGATCTCCAGGCGTTCTTCACGCCCATGGTCATCAAGGAGGACCCGCGCGGCAGCAGCGGGGGCGGCGGTACTCGCCTGCTCGACGCCGGCATCTTCGCCGCGCGCAAGCATGCCATCGACGGCTTCCAGTTCGACGTCAACCAGATGCACCCGCGGAGCCGGGGCACGCTGCGGTTGCGCTCGACCGATCCGCGCGAGCACCCGGCGCTCGATCCGCGCTACCTGGCCGAGGAGATCGACCGGCGTGACATGGTCGAAGCGGTCAAGATGGCGCGCGAGATCGCGCACCAGAAGGCGTTCGAGGGAGTGCGCGGGGCGGAACTCTCGCCGGGCGCCGAACTCAAGACCGACGCACAGATCCTCGAGGGCCTGCGGCGCACGCTGATCTCCGGCTACCACCCCGTGGGCACGTGCAAGATGGGGCCGGACTCCGACCCGATGGCGGTCACCGACGCGCGGTTGCGCGTGCGCGGAGTCGACGGCCTGCGCGTGGCCGACGCCTCGATCATGCCCGAGCTCGTCACCGGCAACACCAACGGGCCGACGATCATGATCGCCGAGAAGGCCGCCGACATGATCCTCGCCCTTCCGCCCCTGCCCCGGGCGGAGGTGTGACGCCGCCGGTCGTTCGAGCCTTGCGCGGCCCCCGGTCACATCGGGCCGCAATGGCGCGGTCGACCCTCGAGGCGCTTCCTGCCTGGTTCGGCATCCCGGCGGTGCGCGAGGGCTATGTCGAGGCGGCGGCGCGCGAGCGGACCTTCGTGCCATACGTGGACGGCAAGCCGGTCGGCTTCCTGAGCCTCAGGCGGCACACGCCAGCAGCTTGGGAGATTGCCGTCATGGCCGTGCTGCCGTCGCACCAACGTCGCGGCGTCGGCCGCTCCCTGATCGCCGTCGCTGCGGCATACGCGTGCGCCCGAGGCGCGCGATATCTTACGGTCAAGACGCTGGCGCCGGCGGCGCGCGACGCCAATTACGCCCGCACTCGTGCTTTCTATCGGGCGATGGGTTTCGATCCGGTCGAGCTGTTTCCAACCCTTTGGGGTCCGGACAACCCGTGCCTCCTGCTGGTCAAGGATCTAAGGCGCCAGGGGCCTGGCGGCGCAGGCCGCGTTCATCCGCAGTCAACAGAAGCCGCACAAGACACGCGCCGAGGACCTGGTCCGCGAGGATCGCGAGCGCTGAACCGGATCGTCCTTCAACCGCCCTTGGGCGGCGGCATGATGGCGAGCTCGTCGCCTTCGGAATGGCGTCGCCGCGTCCGCTCGGCAATGGGGGCACGAGTTCGGACGCCGCGGCCCGAGCGAGCAGGGAAAGCGTCCCTGCTACGCCGCGTAGCGCATCGGTACCCGCCGCAGCCCCAACATCCAATACGCCGCGCTGGGCGCGCCCAATTGTTCCGCGACCGTCTCGACCGCGATGGTTTCGCCGCCGTCCTCGCCGATGATGGTGACCACGTCGCCGAGGCCCGCGTCCGGAAGGTCCGTGAGCCGGATCACCGCGTACTCCGCCGACACGCCGAGGACCGCGCAGCGTCGCCCGCGGCACAGCATGTGCGCCACCCCTGCGCCGGCCGCCGGGCTATAGCCGTTGTCCATGCCGAACAGGATGACGCCCGTCCTGTCGTCGCGGCTCGACCCACCGATGAGATCGTCGCCCGCGCGGCGAAGCCCGATCTGGATGATCCGCGCCCGCACGGCGCGCAAGGCCTTGCGAAAGCCCCAGGCCTCCGCCCGCTCGCCCTCGATCGGGCTGAGGCCGAAGGTCAGGTGACCCGCCGAAATGGTGTTCAACGGGTTGCGGAAGGCGCGGGCGAGCACCGAACTCGCCGCCGCCTGCACGTAGTCGATGACGATCCCGTGCTCCGCCTCGATCGCGCGCACGACCTCGCAGAACGCCGCCATGCGCCGCGCCGACCATGACTCTCCGGCCGCGTCGCCGAAGGGGATATGCGTGTAGATCCCTTCCAGGCGCAGTCTCGGACGGGCCCGCACGGCGCGCACGAACGCCGCCGCCTCGTCCAGGCGCACGCCGAGGCGACCCAGCCCGGCGTCGACCTTCAGGTGGACGTTCAGCGGACCTGGGGCCCCCTCCGCCAGGGCGGCCACCGCCTCCAGCGATTCGGCGGACGTGACGCTGGGCGTGAGGTCGTGCGCGACGAGCAGGCGAGTGCCCTCGGGCAGTTGCGAGCCGTACATCAGGATCGGCAGCGTGACGCCGGCGCGCCGCAGGTCCAACGCGTCGTCCAGGTTGGCCGTGGCCAGGCCCTGCACGCCCAGGCTCGCGAGATGGCGTCCGATCGCGACGACCCCGTGCCCATAGGCGTTGGCCTTGACCGGGGCGATGATCTTGACGGGACCGCCGGCCATGGCCCGCAGCAGCCCGACGTTGTGGGTCACGGCGCCGAGATCGACCTCCGCCCACAGCGGTCGCGCGTGCTCGTACTCCTCCGGCGTCATGGCGCGCCGAGCAGGCAATCGTGGGGCAGCGCGACGAGGGCCGCCGCGTCCCGGTCGTCGAGGACGATGTGGCGCGGGCGAACGCTTCGGCTCGTCGCCTTGTTGGACATGGCGTTGTAGGTCAGCGTGACCATGCGGCGCGACCAAGGGGACAGGTTCGCGGTCGAGCCGTGCAGCATGTTCACGTGCATGAAGATCACCGAACCCGCCGGCCCCATCGGCGCGACGATGCCAGCGGCACGCACCTCATCCTCGACGGTCTCGCGGTCCGCGTAGCGGAACGTGTACGAGGTGCCCTTGTCGGAGTCCTCGGGCGCCGCCGTCGCGAGCTTGTGCGAGCCCGGCACCAGCATCAAGGGGCTGTTCAGGGATGTGACCTCGTCGAGGAAGATGAGGGTGTTCACCATGCGCGGCGCGGGGATGTGGTCGTCCTTGCGGTACGCCGGATAATCCTGGTGCCAGAACCAGACGTCGCCGCTGAACGCGGCCTTGCAGTTGACTCCCATCTGGAAAACGTAGACTCCCTCGCCGAGCAAGGCCTGCGCCGCGCCCAGGAGCGCGGGATGCCGGGCAAGCGTGGCGAAGGCCGCGCTGTGGAGTTGCGGGTTGATCACCGTGCGGACGGTCCGACCGTCCTTCTCCAGGATGATCCGGTCCGGGGCCGGTTCGCCCTCCAGCAGCCGCCCGAGCGCGGCGTTGAGGGCGGCGACCTCCGCGGGCGAAAGCAGGCCCGGGCGGAAGACGAAACCCTGCTCCGCGTAGTCGTCGATCACCGTCACCCGCTCGCTTGCCTGGCTCACCGATCGTACAACGGCCCGTATGCGCGCGCGAACCGCGAGCGCCGAACAGGCTGCCGGCTTAGCCGCCCTTGAGCGGCGGCATGATGGCGAGTTCGTCGCCTTCGGCGAGCGCACGGCGCGCACGCTCGGCGCTGGGAACCAGCGCGCCGTTGAGCGCGACCAGGTAGCGGTCGGCGGCCGGCAGCCCGAGCTGGGCGATGACCGAGGCGGGTGTCGCGTTGTCCGCGACGTCGAGCGGCGCCTCAAGCCCCTTGGCGCCGGGCGGCAGATACTTGGCCAGGATGCCCGCGGTCTTGAACGTGATCCTCAAGCTATGCCCTTGGTGCGGTCGAGGTAAACGTGCATGACCGCGTGGGGATCGCGCATCAGCGTCGCCTTCCACGGCCCGAGCGGCAGGCGCGTCTGGACCAGGCCGCGCACGACGCCCACGTGCTGGGTCAGTCCGAGCGCCAGCGCGCCCACGACCCGGTCGTCCTTCAGGCACAGCCGCAGGTACTGGAACCGTTCCGGGTCCGCCGCCTCGGCGATCTCGCCGCCGGGCAGCCCTTGCCAGTGGCCGAACGAGCTGGAGATCAGCCCGAGCGTGTTGAGCACGTTCATCGACAGGCTGCCGCGGTAGTACGTCTTGTGCCCGGCCATGTTGAGCGCGGCGATCCGCCCGTGCTCGCTGGCGGTCGGCTGGATGGCGTGGACCTCGGTCTGACCCGTGATCAGCTCGGGCCCCTGGGCCACGTCGCCGGCGGCGTAGATGTCGCGCGCGCTGGTCCTCAGGTGATGGTCGACGATGATGCCGAACTCGGTCTTGATCCGGCTCCCCTTGAGGAACTCGAGGTTCGGCGCGACGCCGGTGGCGCAGACGACGAGGTCGGCCTCGAGCGACTTGCCCTTGCCGAGCGAAAGCCCCAGGCCCTTCTTCGTTTTCTCGATACCTTGCACCTTGGTCGAGGTCAGCACCTTGACGCCGCGCCCCTCGCACCAGCGCTTGATCATGTCGCCGCCCTGGCGGTCCATCATGCGCGCGACCATGCGGTCGGCCATTTCGACCACGGTCAGCTTGACGCCGCGCCGAACGAGCGCCTCCAGGATGATGCAGCCGATGAACCCGGCGCCCATCAGGACCACCCGGCTGCCCCGGTTCGCCTTGCGCGCGATCGCGGCGGCGTCGGCGAGGGTCCAGCACGATTCGATGCCGTTGAGGTCGATGCCGGGGATCGGCGGGCGCACCGGACGCGCGCCCGTGGCGATGAGCAGCTTGTCGTAGCTCCGGCTGCGGCCGTCGTCGAGCGTGACCTTCCGGTTGGCCGGCGTCACCTTGCGCACGCGACGCCCCTTGATCACCTCGATGCCGAGCTTGTCGTAGTGGCCTCGGCCGTGGCGCAGATGCGTGCCCGATGCCGCGATGTTCCCGGCGAGCAAATAGGGAATCGCCATGCGCGAGTAGGGCGGCGCGGGCTCGTCGCCGATCAGCGTCACGCTGCCCGACGGATCGGTGCGCCTGAGGGTCTCGGCGGCGATGACGCCGGCGGGGCCGGCTCCGACGATGACGTACTTCATGGCGCCCCCGGGCCCGCCGCCGATTGCCGGCGCCCCTTGCTAGATGCCGAGCCGGACCAGCGTCTGGTTGGTCGGCCGTCCGTCCGCGGTCCAGCCGCGGGCCTGGTAGTACTCGGGCAACATCTTGCCGAGCTCGTTGACCTTGCCCTTGGCGGTGCCGCTGGGCGCCGGAACCTCGAGCAGCCGCTTGGGCAGGTTGTCGTCCTTGGCGGTGAACCCGGCCTTGAGGTTGAACATGCGCTCGAGGTTCCAGACCCGCTCGCCGGTTTCGAACAGCCGCGCCTCGTCCCATTTGCCGTCGCACGCGGCGTCGACCTGGTCGGCGAAGTCCTTGATGCTCCACGCCGCCGTGACGAACAGACAGAGCCCGGTCGAATCGATCGCCGCGACCTTGTCCTGGGACTTCTTGACCGGCACCGCCTTGCCTTTGCCGGTCTGGTCCTCCATGTCCTCGGCGAACACGTCGTGCTTGAGGTGGCAGGCGCCGCGGTTCGAGGTGGCGTAGCCCAGCCCCATGCCCTGGAGCGCGCGGCTGTCGTAGCCGGCGAACTCCTGGCCCTTGACGCCCATGAAAAATTCCGGGTGGCCGTACTTCTCGCACAGGCGCTTGGAGCCGAGCCCGAGCAGCTTGCCGAAGCCCTCGCCCTTGCCGGTCTTCTCGGCCATGACGGTCAGCGCTTCGGCGTTGCCGAACTTGAGCTCGATGCCGTCGGTGTCCTTCTTGGTGATGGCGCCGATGTCGTAGAGCTCCATCGCCGCGGCCAGCGTCGCGCCGAACGAGATCGGGTCCATGCCGTGCTCGTTCATCATGTAGCCGGCGAAGGTCAGCGCGTCGATGTCGCTGACGCCGACCACCGGGCCGAAGGCGTAGGCCGTCTCGTACTCGAGCCCGCCCGAGGCGTGCCAGTATTCCTTGCGGTTGACGACCGTGAAATGCTCCTTGTCGACGTGCGCGATGCGCCCGCATGCGATGGTGCAGCCGAAGCACGCCTTGTTGGCGACCAGGTTGGTGTGGCCGTGGGCGTTCGGCGTCATCATCGCCTGCGGGTTGATCTTGCTTACGCCCTCGAACTGGACCTCGCGGAAGTTCCGCGTCGGCAGCCCGCCGAACTGCTGCATCACGTCGATCATGGCGTTGGTGCCGAACTCGGTCAGCTCCTTGCGCCCGGTCGACTCGGCGAGTTTCTTCTTGGCGTCGTAGGTCACCTTCATGAACCGCTTGGGGTCCTTGACCTTGACGCCCTTGGTGCCGTGAACGGCGACCGCCTTGAGGTTCTTCGAGCCCATGACCGCGCCGACGCCGGAACGCCCCGCCGCCCGGTGCAGGTCGTTGACGATGCACGCGAACAGCACGCCCTTCTCGCCCGCCTCGCCGATCGAGGCGACTTTGAGCAGGGGGTTCTGGTGCTTGGCCTTGAGGATCTCCTCGGTCTGCCAGACGCTCTTGCCCCACAGGCCATCGGCCGGAACGATCTCGACCTTGTCGTCCACGATGTGCAGGTAGACTGGCTTCTTGGCCCGGCCCTTGACGATCAACAGGTCATAGCCGGCGAACTTGAGCTCGGCGCCGAACTTGCCGCCCGAATTGGAGCACGCGATCGCGCCGGTCAGTGGGCCCTTGGTGATGACCGCGTAGCGGCCGCTGGTCGAGGCCATGGTGCCGGTCAGCGGCCCGGTGGCGAAGATCAAGACGTTCGCGGGGCTCATTGGGTCCGCGCGCGGGTCCATCAGCTCGTAGAGGTACTTGGTCGCGAGCCCGCGCTCGCCCAGGTACTGCTGCGCCCAGTCCATGTTGAGCGCTTCGGCCTTGGCCTCGCCCTTGGTCAGGTCGACGACCAGGATGCGTCCTTGCCAGCCTTTCGACATCGTCCTCGCTCCCTCGCGTTTCGCCCGCGTCGCCCGATCAGACGTGCGGCCTGCTGTCGGTCTTGACCGCCCACTGCTTCATCCGCTCGTAGCCGGTCCAGTCGCTGTCGACGTAGGTGATCGCCCCCGTCGGGCAGGCCGCGGCGCATTGCGGATCGCCGCCGCACAGGTCGCACTTGGCGACCTTGCCGGTGTCGGCGTTGTAATTGACCGTGCCGAAGGGGCAGGCGATCGTGCACACCTTGCACCCCACGCACACGTCCTCCAGGACCTCGACCGCGCCGGTCGCGGGGTTGCGCACCAGCGCCTCGACCGGGCAGGCGTGCAGGCACCATGCTTCGGCGCACTGGGTGCAGGTGTACGGGATCGCGCGCTTGCCGTGCTCGAACTCGAACACCTTGATGCGCGATTTGGCCGGGTTGAACTCGCCCTCGTGCTCGAACGAGCAGGCCATCTCGCATTGCAGGCAGCTCGTGCACTTGTCGGGGTCGATCAGCAGCGATTTCTGCATGGTCCCTCCGGATCGGCGATGCCGCGAGCCACGCCGCGGGCCCGGCTCGGCACGGACCGATCCTAGCGCCATCGAGCCAGCCGTGAATAGCCCAGTTTTGACGTGCCCGCGAGCGGCCCATGGTCTATTGTGGCCTTAATCTCGTGGGGTGCCCCGGCAAGGGGCTGAGAGACGCGGTCAGCCAGCGTCAACCCATAGAACCTGATCCGGTTCGTACCGGCGGAGGGACCGAGCTATGCGCCAGCACCTGGTTCCTTCGCAACCGTGAGGAGAACGCGATGGGACGTTGTCTGGGCATATGCTTGGCGATCGTCGTGGCGGCGGTTCCCGCCTACGCCGAAACGCCGACGCTGACGATCTACACCTACGATTCGTTCACCAGCGAATGGGGCCCCGGCCCGGCGGTGACGCAAGCATTCGAGGCGGCGTGCGCCTGCCGCATCGACTGGGTCGGCGTCGAGGACGCCGGGCTGCTGCTGACCCGCCTGCGCCTGGAGGGCGAGGCGACGCGCGCGGACGTCGTTCTCGGGCTCGACACCAACCTGATGTCCGAAGCGCGCGCCACCGGGCTGCTGACGCCGCACGGCGTCGCCCTCGACGATCTCGCGCTACCGGTTGAGTGGACCGATGACCTGTTCGTGCCGTTCGACTACGGCTACTTCGCCTTCGTCTACGACAGCGACAATTTGCCCGAGCCGCCCGCGAGCCTGGCCGCCCTGATCGAAGGCGACGTGCTGGTGCTGATCGAGGATCCGCGCACCAGCACCCCCGGGCTTGGGCTCCTGCTATGGATGCGTCAAGTGTTCGGCTCCGAGGCCGATGCCAAGTGGGCGGAGCTCGCGCCGCGCATCGTCACCGTCGCGCGCGGCTGGAGCGAGGCCTACGGGCTCTTCCTCGAGGGCGAGGCCCCCATGGTGCTGAGCTACACCACTTCGCCCGCCTATCACCAGATTGTCGAGCAGACCGACCGCTACCGCGCGGCCATGTTCGCCGAAGGCCACTACCTCCAAATCGAGGTCGCCGCGATGCTCCGCACCAGCGACGCGCCCGAGCTCGCGCGCCGGTTTCTCGCCTTCATGGTCGGGCCGGAGTTTCAGAAGGAAATCCCGACCGGCAACTGGATGTTCCCGGTGATCGACCTGGGCGAAACCTTGCCCGCCGAGTTCCGGGCGCTGCCCGCGCCGGCGCGTTCGTTGATGTACGCGCCCGACGAGGTCGCGGCCGAGCGCGCGGCCTGGATCGATTCGTGGCTCGACGCCGTTACGCGCTGACCGGGGCGGCCGTCGCGGCGGCGGCGGCGGCGCTCGGCCTGGCTCTGCTCATCGTCGTGGCCGTGGCCGCGCTTGCCGCCGCGCCTCGGCATGGTGCCGTGTTCGCCGGCCTCGATGCCCGGCTCGCGCGCGTGGTCGCGTTTTCGCTGATGCAGGCCGGGCTTTCGACCGCGCTCGCGGTCGTGCCGGGAATCGTCGTGGCGCGCGCGCTCGCGCGCCGCCGGTTTCCCGGGCGCACCGCGGTGCTGCGGCTGTTCGGCCTGCCGCTGGTCGTGCCCGTCGTGGTCGCCGTGTTCGGGCTGATCGCCGTGTGGGGTCGCGCCGGCTGGGCGAACGCCGCGCTCGCGGCCCTGGGCCTTCCCGCCCTGCCTGCGATCTACGGTTTGCCCGGCATCCTGATCGCCCACGTCTTCTTCAACTTGCCCCTCGCCGTGCGCCTGTTGCTGACCGCGTGGGCGGCGATCCCGACCGAGAACTGGCGGCTCGCGGGGGAACTTGGCCTGTCCTCGGCCCAGGTGTTCCGCTTCGTTGAGTGGCCGGCGCTGCGCAACGCGCTGCCCGGCGTCGCGGCCGTGGTGTTCTTCCTCTGCTTCACCAGCTTCGCCGTCGTGCTTACGCTGGGCGGCGGGCCGCGGGCGACCACCGTCGAGGTCGCGATCTTCCAGGCGCTCAGGCTCGACTTCGATGTCGGCCGCGCGGTCACCCTGGCGGCGGTCCAGCTCGGCTTGTGCCTGGCCATCGCATCCCTGCTGTTCGCGGCCCGCCGGTCCGTGCCCATCGACCCGGGGCTCGAACGGCCCTGGCCGCGCCCCGACACGGGCAGCGGCCTGGGCCGCGCCGTCGATGGCCTGGCCATCGCCGTCGCTCTCGCCGTGGTCGGGCTGCCGGTGGCGGCCATGGTCGCGCGCGGCGTGACCGGGCCGGTCGCGCGCGTGCTCGCCGATGCCGGGCTGTGGGCCGCCCTCGCCCGCAGCCTCGCGGTCGGCCTGCTGGGCGGCGCCATCGCCACCGGGCTCGGCGTCGTCATGGCGCTGGGCGCCCGCGACCTGCGCACGGCACGGCCGGGGCTCGCCGCGGCGATCGAGCGCACCGGCGCGGCGACCCTCGTGGTTTCGCCGCTGGTGCTGGGCAGCGGGTTGTTCGTGCTGGCCCAACCGATCGGCGCGCCCGCATTCGTCGGGCTCGGGCTCGTCGTCGTGCTCGGCGCGGTCTTCGCCCTGCCCTACGCGGTCCACCTGGCCTCCGCGCGGCTCGCGCACCATGCCCTCGCGCACGATCGGTTGTGCGCGGCCTTCGGCATCGCCGGCTGGAACCGGTTTCGCCTGATCGACGTGCCGGCGTTGCGGCGGCCGGCCGGGCTCGCGCTCGCACTTGGCGCCGCGCTTGGCGCCGGCGATCTCGGGGCGATCGCCCTGTTCGGCGACCAGAACACCGAGACCCTGGCGCTCAGGCTCTACCGCCAGATCGCGGGCTACCGGCTGGACGAGGCGGCGGTGACGGCGCTGGTCCACGTCGTGGTCGTCGTCGTGCTGTTCGTCGTCATCGAACGCTGGGTCGGTGGCCGTGACCGCGGTTGAGCTCGACGCCGTGGCGTTCCGCTACGAGGACATGGACATGTCCTTTACGCTCCGCGCCGAGGCGGGCCAGGTGCTCGCCGTGCTGGGACCGAGCGGCGCGGGCAAGTCGACGCTGCTCAACCTGATCGCCGGGTTCGAGTGGGCGCTTTCGGGCCGCATCCTGATCGCCGGCAAGGACGTGACCCGGCTCGGCCCCGCCCAGCGCCCGGCGACCATGGTGTTCCAGGAGCACAACCTGTTCGCCCACCTGGACGTGGCGGCCAACGTCGGGCTCGGCATCGATCCGGGCCTGCGCCTCGACGCCGCCGATCGGGCGCGCATCGCCTCCGCGCTCGCCGAGGTCGGATTGTCCGGCCTCGGTCGTCGCATGCCCGGCCAGCTTTCCGGCGGCGAGCGCCAGCGCGTGGCGCTCGCCCGCGCGCTGGTGCGCGACCGGCCGGTGCTGCTGCTCGACGAGCCGTTCGCCGCGCTCGGGCCTCGGCTGCGCCGCGAGATGCTCGACCTGGTCGATCGCCTGCGCCGCGACCTCGCCCTGACCGTGATCCTGGTCAGCCACCAGCCCGAGGACGCGCGCCGCATCGCCCAGCGCACCGCGTTCGTGTGCGACGGCCGCGTGCTTGTCGAAGGGCCGACCGCGGCCATGCTCGACGATCCGCCGCTGGCCGAGCTCGCCCAATACCTCGGTCGCGCCTGATCGCGCGCGAACTGGAGTGCGTCCAAGGAACGAGTGGGGTCCGGCGTGTTGTCTTTGCCCAGCGCAATGACCATATTTTGACAAGGGTCAATCGCCGGGGGCGTCCGATGAAGCGGGGAATGGCGTTCGCGTTGCTCGTCGCGGTGCTGGTCGGGGCGTGCGCGCCGATGGCGACGATGTTCGATGCGGACCAGCCGGGCTACTGCCTGGCCGTGCCGAAGATGAAGAAGATGTCGATGACGCCCTACTGCCCCTTCTGATCACCGGGTCGCGTGGCCGCGCCGTCGAACAGCAGCCGCATGGCGACCTTCTCGGGCTCGGCCATCAGGCCGCTCGCCAGCGCCTCGGCGGGGGTGCGGAATGTGATTTCGACCGGCTCGTGGGGCGGCACGACCGGATCCCCGGCGGCGGCGATTTCGTAGAACACCGGCGTGTAATCGCGCCCGGTCCACGGGCTGACCAGCGTGCCCGGCGCGTGCAGCAGCCGGCGGATCGCGATGACCAACCCGGTTTCCTCGGCGTACTCGCGCCTCAGCCCCTGCTCGGCGGTTTCGTCGGCCTTGACGCCGCCGCCGGGGAACTTCCAGCAGAACACCGTCCCGACGTACTCGGCCGCGATCAGCAGCGATTCGCCCCGGCGCAGCAGGCCGTAGGCGCGCAGGTTGGGCAGGTGGCGGTGGCTCAATGTTCGCTCCGGTCGGGCGCGGCCATGGTAGGTGCCGGCCCCGGTGCCGCCAAGGCCGCGCCTTTGCCCCGTGCCTGGCGCCGCCTATAGTGGCGGATCGGAGCCCAGTGCCATGGCCGCGTTCAACAACGTCCTCCAAATGATCGGCAACACGCCCCTGGTCGAGCTTCGCCGCCTCGACGTCGGGAAATGCCGGCTGTTCGTCAAGCGCGAGGACCTCAACCCCGGCGGCTCGATCAAGGACCGCATCGGGCTCTCGATGATCGAGGCGGCGGAGCGCGAGGGACGCATCGGCCCGAGCGGCACCCTGGTCGAGGCGACGGCGGGCAACACCGGGCTCGGGCTCGCCCTGGTGGCGCGCCAGAAGGGCTACCGGCTGATCCTGGTCATCCCGGACAAGATGAGTCAGGAAAAGATCTTCAACCTGCGCGCCATGGGCGCCGAGGTCGTGCTGACACGCTCCGACGTGGGCAAGGGGCATCCGGAGTACTACCAGGACATGGCCGCGCGCCTGGCGGCCGAGACGCCCAACGCCTATTTCGTCAACCAGTTCGGCAACCCGGCGAACCCGCTGGCGCACGAGAGCAGCACCGGGCCGGAGATCTGGGCCCAGATGGATCACGACGTCGACGCCATCGTGTGCGGCGTCGGCTCGGGCGGCACGATCACCGGCATCGGCCGCTTCATGGCGCGGGTCGCGCCCGCGTGCCAGATGGTGCTGGCCGACCCGGCCGGATCGGTGCTCGCCGATTACATCGCGACGGGGTGTCTCGGCCGGGCCGGGAGCTGGCTGGTCGAGGGCATCGGCGAGGACTTCATCCCGCCGGTCTGCGACCTATCGCTGGTGCGCGCGGCGTACACCATTCCCGATCGCGAGGCGTTCGCCACGGCGCGCGACCTGCTGGACAAGGAAGGGATTCTGGCCGGATCGTCCTCGGGCACCCTGGTCGCGGCGGCGTTGCGCCACTGCCGCGCCCAGACCGCGGCCAAGCGCGTCGTGACCTTCATCTGCGATAGCGGCAACAAGTACCTGTCCAAGATGTACAACGACTTCTGGATGATCGATCAGGGCTTCATCGAGCGCGAACGGTTCGGCGACCTGCGCGACCTGATCGCGCGCCGCCACGCCGAGCACGTCGACGTGACGGTCAGCCCCGAGGATTCGCTCGCGCAGGCCCATGCGCGCATGAAGCTCTACGACGTCTCCCAGGCGCCGGTGCTCGAGGGCGACCGCATCGTCGGCATCATCGACGAATCGGATCTCCTGCTCGCGGTCTACGACGACGCCGGCCGGTTCCAGCGGCCCGTGCGCACGGCCATGACCAGCCGCATCGAAACCGTCGAGCCCGGCGCCGCCATCGGCGTTCTGATGCCGATCTTCGATCGCGGCCACGTCGCGCTCGTCGCCGACGCCGAGACGTTCTACGGGCTGATCACCCGCATCGACCTGATCAACTACCTGCGCCGGCGGCGGAGCAACTGAGGTGCGCCGGCCCAACCGCCACGGCTTCGACACCCGCGCGATCCACGCCGGCCAACGCCCCGATCCGACCACCGGCGCCATCATGGTACCGATCTACGCGACCTCGACCTACGTGCAGGAGAGCCCGGGGGTTCACAAGGGCTATGAATATTCGCGCTCCCAGAACCCGACGCGCGAGGCCTACGAGGCCTGCATCGCCGACCTCGAAGGCGGCAGCCGCGGCTTCGCCTTCGCCTCGGGCCTGGCCGGCATGGCGACCGTGCTCGATCTGCTCGACGCCGGCTCCCACGTCGTCGCCATGGACGACCTCTACGGCGGCAGCTACCGGCTTTTCGAGCAGGTGCGCCGGCGCTCCGCCGGTCTAAAGGTCACGTTCGTCGACCTGCGCGACCAGGCGGCTTTCGAGGCCGCGCTGCGCCCCGAAACCCGCATGATCTGGGTCGAGACGCCGACCAACCCGCTGCTCAAGATCGTCGATCTCGCCATGATCGCCGCGATCGCGCGCCGGCGCGGCATCCTCGGCGTGGTCGACAACACGTTCGCCTCGCCCTACGTCCAGCGGCCGCTCGAGCACGGCTTCGACCTGGTGCTCCATTCCGCCACCAAATACCTGAACGGCCACTCGGACATGGTGGGCGGCGTGGTCGTGGCCGGCGATGACGCCGAGCTCGCCGAACGGCTCGCGTTCCTGCACAACGCGGTCGGTGCCATCGCCGGCCCGTTCGATTCGTTCCTCGCGCTGCGCGGCCTCAAGACGCTCGGCCTGCGCATGGAGCGGCATTCGGCGAACGCGGCGGCGGTCGCCGAACGGCTCGCCGGGCATCCGGCGGTGGCGCGCGTCATCTACCCCGGACTTGCGAGCCACCCCGAGCACGCGCTCGCCCGGCGCCAGATGAACGGGTTCGGCGGCATGGTCACGGCGATCCTCGAGGGCGGCCTGCCGGCGGCCAAGCGGTTCCTCGAGCGGACCGAGCTGTTCGCCCTGGCCGAATCCCTCGGCGGGGTCGAAAGCCTGGCCGAGCACCCGGCGATCATGACCCATGCCTCGCTGCCGCCCGAGGTGCGCGCGCGGCTCGGCATCGACGACGGTCTGGTTCGGCTTTCGGTCGGCGTCGAGGACGTGGACGACCTGATCCGCGACCTCGAGAACGCCCTTGCCTAGCGACACAGCCCCGACAACGCGGTCGGCGGCCACGCGCCCAGCGGACGCGGCGATCCCGACCCAGGGCATCGTCCTGATCGCGCTGATCACGCTGGTCTGGGGCGTGAGCTGGCCGGCGATGAAGATCTCGGTTGAAGTGTTCCAGCCGTGGACCTTCCGCACCTTGACCACGGTCGTCGCGGGCCTTGTCATGCTCGGGTTGCTCGCGCTCTCGGGGGGCAGCGTCCGGGTGCCGCGCCGCGACTGGGCGCCTCTCGCGCTGTGTTCGTGGGTCAGCGTCACGTCGTGGATGCTGTGCTCCGCCTTGGCTCTCGAGACCTTGCCGGCGGGCCGTTCGGTCATCGTCGCGTACACCATGCCGGCGTGGGCGGTGCTGTTCGGCGCCCTGTTCCTCAAGGAACGCATCACCTGGCTGCGCGCCGCCGGGCTAACGCTCGGGCTGGCCGGGCTCGCCGTGCTCATGGGCGATGATCTCGCGGATCTCGCCGGCGCCCCGGTCGGCGCCCTGATCATGTTGACGGGCGCGGTTTTCTGGGCGCTCGGCACCGTGATCCTCAAGATCGTGCCCTGGGGCGTCGGGGTCGCCACGCTCAGCGCCTGGCTACTGATCGTGGGCGGGCTGCCCATCGCGGTGGGCGCGGCGCTGATCGACGAAGGCGGCATCGGCCCGATCGGCTGGCGCGAGGGCCTCGCGTTCGCCTACGTGTTCTTCGCCTCCGTCCTGTTCGGCAACTGGGCCTGGCTGAAGATGGTCAGCCTGATGCCGGCCTCGGTCGCCGGCATCGGCACCATCGCGATCCCCGTGGTCGGCGTGGGCTCGAGCATGGTCGTGCTGGGCGAGGCGCTCGGCTGGCGCGAGGGCGCGGCGCTCGTGCTGGTCGTCGCCTCGCTGGTCGCCGTCCTGGGCCGGCGCACGCCGCGCTGAGGCCATGGGCTACGACGATGTCGCGGCGGCGATCGAGAGCGCGGGCCTGGTGCCGCGCGGCGGCTTCGTTCCCGTGCCCGCTGACCGGATTCCCGACCTGCCCGACGGGCGGCGGGCGCGAACCGTGGTGCTGGCGGGCGACGTTGGCGGCCGCATGTGGCCCACGTTCGCCGCCGCGCGAACGGGCGACCAGCCGCTCGATTCCTGGACCCGGACGGTGCTCGATCGCGTGGCGACGGCGACCGGCGGCGCGGCCGTCTATCCCTTCGGCGGCCCGCCGCACCATCCGTTCCAGCGCTGGGCCCAACGCGCCGAGCCCGTGACCCCGTCGCCGATCGGCATCCTGATCCATCCGCGCTGGGGCCTGTGGCACGCCTATCGCGGCGCCCTGCTCTACGCCGAGGCGTTCCCTGCGCCGCCGCGCGGGCAGGCGCCATCGCCGTGCGATTCGTGCCGCGACCGGCCGTGCCTGACGACCTGCCCCGTGGGCGCCTTCACCGGCGCCTCCTACGATGTCGGGCGCTGCGTCGCGCACGTCCGTTCGGAGTCGGGCGGCGCGTGCCGCGACGCGGGCTGCCTTGCCCGGCGCGCCTGCCCGATCGGACGCGACCTCGCTCACGGCCCCGCCCAGGCCGCGTTCCACATGGCGGCGTTCGTTCACGCCCACCCCGAACCGCGCCCGGGCGGCTCGCGGACCAGTCGCACCGCGTCCTAGGGTTCAGGCCGCCCGCTCGCCCTCGGGCGCCTCGCCGATGTAGTGGTAGAGCAGCGGGTCGTGCAACGCCGATACCGAGACGGTCTTGAAGGTGTAGGGGTCGCCGGCGCGTTGCAGCCGGACGTGCGGCACGGCGACGCCGTGGTGCATGACGTCCTTGACGATCCAGACGATGTAGGGCGCGTCGGCGTTGCCGTAGCGCTGGCCCTTCAGGACTTCGACGGCCTTGGTCATGGTCCTCTCCTCGACCGGACTATAGCAGATTGGGGCGTTCGCGCGAAGGGCTCGCGCCGCGCCCGTCCCGGGCCGAGGTCAATGACGGACGACCCGCTCGATTTCGACCTCGTAGACGCCGTCGCGCTCGCGGATTCCGATCAGGCGGTTCCCGGTCGTGGCGCAGAACGCCTGGAAATCGGCGGGCGCGCCTGGGTCCGTGGCGAGCACGACCAGCACATCGCCCGTCTTGAGCGGCCGGATCGCCTTGCCCGCCCTGAGGATCGGCAGCGGGCACTTGAGCCCCTGGGCGTCGAGCGTCACTCGTTCTGCCATGTGCCCCCTACCGTCGAAATTCCCCGCTTTCGGCGCCTCATTGCCTTGCCGATCGTCGCGCGCGGGTGCTAAGTCCGTCGCTGTCAAGCCCGGGCGTCGCTGTCGGGCCCCGGGACGCCGCGCGCTCCATGCACATCTATCTGCCCATCGCCGAGCTCTCGATCAACGTTTTCGTGCTGTTCGGCCTCGGGTTTGGCATCGGTATCTTGTCCGGGGTGTTCGGCGTCGGCGGCGGGTTTCTGCTGACGCCGCTGCTGATTTTCATCGGCGTACCGCCGCCCGTGGCGGTCGGCACGGCGGCCAACCAGATCGTCGCCTCGTCGGTGTCCGGCATGGTGGCCCAGCTCCGGCGCGGCAACGTCGACTTCAAGATGGGCCTGGTGATGATGGCCGGCGGCTTCGTCGGCTCGTGGCTCGGCATCTGGCTGTTCGGCCTGCTGCAGGGACTCGGCCAGATCGACCTGGTGATCCAACTGTCCTACGTCGTGTTCCTGGGCGCGGTCGGCGGCCTGATGGGCGCCGAGTCGGCGCGCACGATCCTGCGCCGGCGACGCGGCCGCCCGGACCGGCGCCAGCGCGAGCACACCTGGCTGCAACGGCTGCCGTTCAAGGTGCGGTTCCGCCGTTCGCGGCTTTACATCTCGGGCATTCTGCCCGTCGGGCTCGGTCTGCTTGTCGGCGTCGTCGCCTCGGTGCTCGGCGCCGGCGGCGGCTTCTTCGCCCTACCCGCCATGATCTACCTGATCGGGATGCCGACCTCGATCGTGGCCGGCACGTCCCTGTTCCAGATCACCTTCGTCGCGGCCAACGTGACCTTCCTCCAGGCGGTCAGCCACAACTCGGTCGACGTGGTGCTGGCGTTCATCCTCATGGTCGGCGGCGTCATCGGCGCCCAGTTCGGCAGTCGCTGGGCCATGCGCTTGCCGGGCGAGCAGCTTCGCGGGCTGCTCGCGGCCCTGATCCTTGGGGTCGCGATCAAGCTGGCGTTCGACCTGGTGGCGACGCCCGATGACCTCTACACCGTCAGCATGGTCGTGCCGGCATGACCCGGGCGCCGGCCATCGCCGCGTTTGCCCTGATCGGCCTGCTCATGGCCGGCCGCGGCGATGCCCAGAGCCCGTTCATCGCCGACCTGTCGAGTCACCTGATCGCGGTCACGACCGGCTTCACCGGCGCCGAGCTCCTGCTTTTCGGCGCGATCGAGCAGCAGGGCGACATCGTGCTCGTCGTGCGTGGCCCGAACGCCCCGGTCACCGTTCGGCGCAAGGAACGCGTCGCCGGCGTCTGGATCCACGGCGACAGCGTGGCGTTCGGCGACGTGCCGACGTTCTATGCCGCGGCGGCGACCGAGGGCTTCGCCGAGCGCGCGCCCGCCAATCTCCTGCCCAGGCTCCAGTTCGGGCTCGACAACCTGCGTTTCGCGGCCCGCGACGCCGCCGGCAAGGACGTCGCGCCGTTCCGCGCCGCCTTAATCCGCGGCCGCCAGGCGAGCGGCCTCTTTCCCACCGCGATCGAACCGGTCGAGGTGCTGGGCGGCAGGCTGTTCCGCACGCTCGTGCGGTTTCCGTCCAACGTGCCGACCGGGATTTACACGGTGGAGGTCTTCTTCGTCGTCGACGGCGACATCGTCAGCGCCCAGACCACGCCATTGAGCGTGAGCCGGCTCGGTGTCGGCGCCGAGATCTTCAACTTCGCGCACCAACAGTCGGTGATCTACGGCTGCGTGGCGGTGGCCATGGCCGTCGCCTCGGGCTGGCTCGCCGCTGTCATCTTCCGCAGAGGTTAGCGTCGATGAACGAACCCACGTTCCCGCACCGGCGCGTCTTCCTCGTCGTCGTCGACGAGACCGAGGAGATGCGGGTCGCCCTGCGCTACGCCGCCAGGCGCGCCAAGGCCACCGGCGGTCGCGTCGATCTGGTCCACGTCATGGAGCCGCCGGAACTCCAGCACTGGTCGGGGATCGGCGACCTGATGAAGGAGGAGCAGCGCACCGAAGCCGAGCGCCTGCTCCAGGCGATGTCGAGCCAGATCTACGACATGTCGGGCAGCTTCCCGGTGCTCTACCTGCTGGAAGGGAACCGGCGCGAGGAGGTGCTCAAGCTGCTGCAGGAAACCCCGGACATCTCGATCCTGGTGCTCGGCGCCGGCACCGGACCGGAAGGCCCAGGCCCGTTGATTTCGCACCTGGTCGGCAAGTTCGCGGGTCGGCTCAACGTGCCGATCACGATCGTGCCGGGCTCGCTGACCGACGACCAGATCGATGCCCTGACCTGAGCGCGGCGGCACCCCCGGCGGAGCGCCCGGACCGCAAGATGATGGGCCCGGGCGTTAACCATACAACAAAATCTTTGATTCTTGGCCCTATTCCCTCTAGTCAAGAGTCGTCGAATTGTTCATACTTCCTTAACGAATCACGGGGCTGCGGGGTCGCGAGGCCCCAGGAAACAGGGTCGGGGGTTTGCCGGTCAAAGCTCTCTTGGTCGCGGAGCGGGGTCGAGACTTCACGGCGGTCCGCAGCCTGTTGGCCGAAGCCGGGCTCGAGATCGATCTCGATTGGGTGACGACCGCCGAGGCGGCGCGCGCGGCGCTGGCTTTGCGCCGGCACGAGGTCGGGTTCCTCGCGGCGCGGCCCGGTCAGCGCGGCCTGCCCGCGCTGCTCGCCTGGGACGAGATGGGTCCGCCGGTCGCGCTCGTCGTCCTGACCAGCGGCGCCGGACCCGAGGACGAGGACGCGATCATGCGCGCGGGCGCGTCCGACGTGCTCGACCGCGATAGCGTGACTCCCGCCGCGCTCGGCCGTGCCGTGCGCTACCTGCTCTACCGCGAGGGGCGCGGGCGCCGGATGCGCGACGCGTTCGAGCGTCTGAAGGTGTCCGCGGATCTGGCGCCTGGCGGCCTCGTCTACGTCGACCGCGAGCGCCGGGTGGTCGGCGCCAACCGCCAGGGCGCGGCGTGGCTCGGCCTGCCGGGGCGCGAAGTTCGCGCCGTGCCGCTCGGCGAGCTTCTGGGCGAGGACGCGGCGCGCTTCGAACCCTACGTCGATGCCGCGCTGCGCGGCCAGGTCATCGACATCACCATGGAATCGCACAGGCCCGGCTTCGGCCCGGGCCTGACGCGCCTTCGCCTGACGCCCGAACGCGCGGCCGGCGGCTTCGTCGCGTTCATCGAGGAGGCGGCCGGCGCCGAGGACGTTGGGCGGTCGGTGAACGCCGAGCGGCTGCGCGATCTGGCGCTGGCGGCCGACGAGTGGCTGTGGGAGACCGATGTCGAGCAGCGCCTGATCTACCTGTCGGACGGCGCCGAGCGCCACATCGGGCGCGCGACCGAGCGCATGTTCGGCCATTCGCTGTGGCGGGCCCTGGATGCCGATGACGACGACGCCGCCAACCAAGCGGCGGCCGACATGGCGGCGGGCCGGCTGCTCGCCGACGCGGTCGTCGCTTACCGCGACGAGCGTGGGCTCGCGCGCGCCGTTCTGCTCGCCGCCCGCCCGCTGGCGGCCGCCGACGGCACGTTGCTCGGCTATCGCGGAATCGGCCGCGACATCACCGCCGAGGTGCGCGCCGCGGGCGCCGAGATCGACGCCCTCGACCGGCTCGCCGGCCCCGCGGTGGCGGCCCGGACGCGCCAGGCGTTCGGCCAGGGCGGCCTCGACGAAACCATGCCCGAGGTCATCGCCGAGCTGGTCGGCGACTACGGGGTGGTGCTCGAGCGCTGCGCCGAAGGCGCCGACGATCGCGTCGTCTCGACGTTCATGCCGGCGATCGTGGACATCGCCCGGCGGCTCGGCTTCCTGCGCGCGGGCGCCCGCGACGTGATCCGGCTGCACCGCCAGGCGCTGACCGAGCGCATCAAGTTCGCCGCGCCCGGGCCCACCCGGAACATGCTCGCCCGCAGCCGGCTCACCCTGATCGCGGCGCTGGTCCAGCTCGTCGGCCACTATCGCGCCGGCGCCACGGCGGAACACGTCGATGCCCCGCTCGCCCGCGTCAGGAGATAATCCCGTGGCCGAGGCCAGCGCGCTCGGCCGGGTCCGGCTGCGGCTGTACGTGACCGGCGGCACCTCGCGCGCCGAGCGGACGCTGACCCAGGTTCGCCGCGTCTGCGATCACGCCTACGGCGATGCCTACGATCTCACGGTGATCGACGTGCTCGATCGCCCCGACCTGGCCGAGAGCGATCGCATCGTGGCGACGCCGACCCTGGTGCGCGAGTTTCCGCCGCCGGTGCGCCGTGTCGTCGGCGCCGCGGGCGACGGTCGCGCGATCCTCCAGGGGCTCGAGCTCGATGGCGGGCCCGAGCGCGACACCGGATCCTGGCCGTGACCGTACCCCGCACCAAGCTCGGCGCCGGCGTGCCCGGGTTCGATGCCATCTCGCGCGGCGGCCTGCCGCGCGGCCGGCTCGCGCTGGTCACCGGCGGGCGGGGCACCGGCAAGACCACGTTCGCGCTGCAGTTCCTCGCGGCGGGCGTTACCGCCGGCGATGGCGGCGCGGTGTTCGTCAGCTTCGACGAAACGCCCGACGCGCTCGCCCGCTCCGCCCTCGACCTCGGCCTCGACCTCCAGCTCTGGCGCGCCGATGGGCGCTGGGCGTTCGTCGACGCGGTGCCCGATCCGGCGCACGAGACGGTGTTCGCCGGCGACTTCGACCTGGGCGGCTTGCTGGCGCGCATCGAGGCGGCGATCGCGGCGAGCCGCGCCCAGCGCGTCGTGCTCGATTCGATCGACGGCCTGCTGGTCCAGGTGCCGCGGCGCGACGTGGCGCGGCACGAGTTGCGCCGGCTGGCCCAGGCGCTGGCGTCGATGGGCGTGACGACGGTCGCGACCGCCGGCGGCGACGGCGCGCCGGTCCAGGCCGTCGCGGACACCGTGGTTCGGCTCGAGCGCCACGCCGGCCCCGACGACTGGCCGCTCACCATCGAAATCGCCGCCATGCGCGGCGCGGCGCACCTCGCCGGGGCCTTTCCCGTGGCCGTCGTGCCGGGCGAAGGGCTCGCGGTGCTGGCGCCGCCCGCGTTCGAGACCGAGGCCGTGGCGCCCGACCGGGCGCCCTGGGGCAACCCCGGGCTCGACCGCATGCTCGGCGGCGGCATCCTCGCCGACACCCTGGTCCTGCTGCAGGGCCCGCCCGGCTCGGGCAAGTCGCTGCTGGCGCTGGAATTCCTCGGCGGCGGCGCGGGGTCGGGGTCGCGGGGCGTGCTCGTCTCGTTCAGCGACAGCCGCGCGCGCATCGTCGCCGATGCCGCCGGCTGGGCCATCGACGTCGAGCGCATGGAGGCCGACCGTCGCCTCGCCATCGTCTGCGCCAGGCCCGACGTCGCATCGTTCGCCGATCATCTGTTCCTGATCGACACGGTGCTCGATCGGTTCGATCCCCGGCGCCTGGTGGTCGAGGGCCTGGCGGCGCACGCCCGGCTGGTCGGGCCGCGCGTGTTCGCGCGTGGCGTCGCCCACCTCGTCGGATCGCTGCGACGGCGCGGCATGGCGGCCCTGCTCACGTGGCCGACCGCGCTGGATGGCGTGCTGGCGCCGCTCGACCGCGAGCTCGCCACGTTCGCCGACGCCATCGTGGTGCTCGATGTCGGCGGCGACCGCGACGACCCGGTGCGTACGATCGAGATCGCGAAGATGCGCGGGTCCTGGCACGAGCCGGCGCCGCGCGCCTACACCATCGTCGGTGACGGCTTCCACATCGGCCGCTCATGGCGCGAGGCCGATGCCCTGGCCACGGCGCTCGCCGAGCAACCCGAAAGCGTCGACCAAGCCTAAGGCTTCGCCGTTCGGTCGCGGCCGCTTCCCCGCTCGCCCCACTGCGCGACGACGACTCCGGCGATGACGATCACGCCGCCGATCAGCTCGAGCGGCCTGGGCGCGATACCGAACAACGCCGCGCCGGCGACCGTGACCACCGGCACCAGGTTGCCGTAGGCGGCGCCCACGCTGACGCCGAGCCGGCCGACGCCATAAAGCCACAGCAACACCGCGGCCGCGGTCGAGGTGGCTGCCACGAGCACCATCAGCCCCACGGATTCGGCCGAGGTGTCGATCGTCAACGGGCTGATCCCAAGCGCGGCGAGCACGAGCACGGCCACGGTCAGGAACACGGCGCCGACCGCGTAGGTCACCCAGGTCACGTAGAACGTCGGCAGGCCGCCCAGCCAGTCGTTGAACCGCATCGAATACCACAGCCAGGCGACCGAGGCGCCGAGCACCAGCAGTTCGCCGCCGCGCAGATCGGCCAATTCGCCGCCGCGCGCGAGCGCCACGCACACGCCGCCGGCGACGGCCATGGCGGCGGCCACGGCGATGGCCGGGCGGATCGGCCGCCGGTACAGCACGCGGGCGAGCACGGCCGCCGCGACCGGCCCGGTCGAGGCGACGATCGAGGCCGAGATCGGCCCGGCGTAGGCGACGCCAAGCGTCATCAAGAGGTTGAACGCGACCACCCCGAACAGCGCGAGCAGCACGATCCGGCGCCACGGCAGGGCCACGGCGAAGACGCGCCGGCCGTGGCGCGCGAGCGCGACAAGCCCGAGCACGACCGAGCCGAGCAGCGCGCGCCCGGCGGCGTTCGAGTACGGATCCCAGGTCTCGAGCAGATAGGCGAGCAGCGGGAAGAACGAGCCCCAGATCGCGATCGCGCCCGCGAGGCTCGCGTTGGCGACCAGCGCGCGGCCGATGGCGCTCCGTTCCATCGCGGTTTCGCGGGGGTTCGGGCGGCGACGGCTCAGGCCGGGCGCAGCCACACCGCCGTATCGTGGAAGACGGCGCCGCCGTTGGGCGGACCGGCGTCGGCGCCGACCAGGGTATTGATCGGCAGGCCTTCCACGAAATCGGACGCGGGCCAGATGCTTTCGACGATCACGACCCCCGTCGGCTGGCCCGTGGCGAGGCGCGCGTGGACCACGACGCTGCCGCGGCCGTTGCCGAGCCGCACGGCGTCGCCCTCGCCGATCCCGAGCGCGCTGGCGTCCGCCGGATGGATCTGCGCCGTCGGGCGGCCTTCGCGCCGCCGGCTGGTCGGCGTCTCGCTGAAGGTGGAGTTGAGGAACTGGCGCGCCGGCGCGGTGATCAGGCGGAACGGGTGGCGCTCGTCGGCCTTCTCGATCGCATCGTAATGGTCGGGCAGCGCCGGCATGCCGGCGTGATCGGGGCCGACGCGCGACCAGTCCGGCTGGAAGTGAAACCGGCCGTTCGGCGTGCCGAACCCGTCAAGAAACCGGGCGCTGGCCGCGTTGGGCCGGCAATCGTACCAGCGCACCTTCTCCAGGACCTCGAGCCCCGGGTAACCCGACGCAAGCAGGGTCGCGTCGATGATCTGGCGCGTGGTCATCGTGAACCCGGGGTGGCGCGCGCCCAGCCGTTCGGCCAAGGCGCACACCACGTCGTGGTTCGGCCGGCTCTCGCCGTGGGGTTCCAGCACCTTGGGGCCGAACTGCAGGTGGGTGTGGCCGCCGGACTGGTAGAGGTCGTCGTGCTCAAGGAACATCGTCGCCGGCAGCACGATGTCGGCGAGCCTGGCCGTGTCGGTCAGGAACTGCTCGTGGACGCAGACGAACAGGTCGTCGCGCAACAGCCCCGCGCGCACCTTGGCCGATTCCGGCGCGACCGCCGCGGGGTTGGTGTTCTGGATCAGCATGGCGTGGACCTGGGGCCCGTCGCCCAGGTCCTTCCGGTCGCCGGTCAGCACCGGGCCGATGCGCGACATGTCGAGCCGGCGGGTCGTGCGGTCGATGGCGTCGAGCCCGTGGATCAGGGTGCGATCGAGGCGGTAGACGTCGCGGTTGGAATAGAGCGCGCCGCCGCCCGGATATTGCCAGGCGCCGGTCAGCGCCGGCAGGCAGCTCACGGCGTGGACGTTGACCGCGCCGTTGCGCGAGCGCGAGAAGCCGAAGCCGACCCGGATGTAGCTGCGCTTGGTCCGGCCGTAGAGCCGGGCGAAATCGACGATGGCGGTTTGATCGAGCCCGGTGATCGCCGCGGCCCACGAAGGCGTCCGGGTCGCCACGTGGGCCTCGAGCGCCGCCGCGCCATCGGTGTAGCGGGCCAGGTATTCGCGGTCGACCAGGCCTTCGGCGAACAGCACGTGCATGACCGCGCAGGCGAGCGCGCCGTCGGTGCCCGGCCGAAGCATCAGGTGCAGGTCGGCCACTTCGGCGCTGGCGTTGCGGTAGGGGTCGACCACGACGAACGTGGCGCCGCGCGCCTTGCGCGCGCGGGTCACGTGGGTCATCACGTTGACCTGGGTGGCGACCACGTTGCTGCCCCAGGCGACGATCAGTTCGGACTCCGCCATGTCGCGCGCGTCGGTTCCCCAGAACGCGCCGACACCGGCCTGCCAGCCCGAATCGCACAACGTCGTGCAGATCGTCGATTTCTGGCGCGAATAGCGCATGACGTTGCGCAGCCGGTCGATGCCGTCGCGCTGCACCAGCCCCATGGTGCCGGCGTAGAAATACGGCCACACGGCCTCCGCGCCGTGGCGCTCGGCGGCGCGCTGGAACGCCGCCGCCACTTCGTCGAGCGCCGCGTCCCAGCCGATCGGCTCGAACCGGGATTGGCCCTTGGCGCCGACCCGGCGCAGCGGGCGGGTCAAGCGGTCCGGGTGGTGGACCCGTTCCGCGTAGCGCGCGACCTTGGCGCAGACCACGCCCGCGGTATAGCTGTTGGACCGCGCCCCGTGCACGCGGGCCACCCGGCCGTCGGCGTCACGCTCGATCTCGACGGCGCAGACGCTCGGGCAGTCGTGCGGGCAGACGGAATACGCGACGGCGGGATTCACGGCACTCTCTGACTGTGCTTGATGCCGCACTCTAGCCCTTGGCGCCGCCGAGCGTCGAGGCATCGGGTCTTGACCCCGCGTACCCGTCCGTTAGCGTGGCGCTCTGGCCGGGGGAGACGGCGCGTGGAGCAAACGGGGTTCACCGCGCGGTTCTGGGGCGTGCGCAACCACATCGCCATGCCTGGCCCGGAAACGGCCGGTTATGGCGGCAACACGCCGTGCCTGGAGGTCCGCTGCGGCGACGCGCTGCTGATCTTCGAAAGCGGCACGGGCATACGCCCGCTGGGCAACCGGCTGGTCGGCGATGGCCCGGTCGATGGGGATCTGTTCTTCTCCCACGTCCGGCTCGATCACATTTCCGGGCTGCCGTTCTTCACCGCCGCGTTCGTGCCCGGCAACGCGTTCCGCCTGTGGGCGAGCTCCGGCGACGGCACGGGTTCGATCGAGTCCGAGCTGCGCCGGCTGATGACCGACCCGATCTTTCCCGTGCCGCTCGACGTCATGCGGGCCAAGCTCGAGTTCCGCGACTTCGCGCCGGGCGACGTGCTCGAGCCGGGCCCTGGCGTCAAGGTGCGCACCGTCGGGCTCAACGCCCGGTCCCCGGTCACCGGCTTTCGCGTCGAGTACGCCGGCCGATCGCTCGCCTACGCGATCGACGTCGGCCCCGCGGTCGGCACCGACGAGCGGGCACTCGAAGCCCTAATCGCCGGCGCGGACCTGGCCGTGCTGGGCACCGACGTCGCGGCCGGCGCGGCCGAGCCCGATTGGCGCTGGGTGCTCGCGTGCTGCGCGCGGGCGCGCGTGCGCAAGGTCGCGCTCACCAACCACGCCCAGACCCAGGACGACGCCGCGCTCGATCGGCTCGGCCTCGTGCTCGCCGCGGAATTCCCCGCCGCCGCGCTGGCGCGCGAAGGCTCGCGGATCGAGGTATAGCGCCGGAGTCAACGCCTCACCTGGGTCTCGTCACTCACGTCAACCCGCACCGTCATGGCCGGGCGTGGTCCCGGCCATCCACGCCTTCACTCGCGAAAATACGTGGATGCCCGGCACGAGGCCGGGCATGACGACACCAGTTGATACGCGCCCAACGTGGCCGCCGGACGGCCCCGCCCGTTCAGCCGAACTGCCGCGCCACGGCTTCGAACGCCGCCAGATGCCGGTCGTCGAGCGCGTCGTCCGACGGCTTCGGGTCGGACGAGAACTTGGCGATCACGATCGCGGCGGTCGGGTCGAGGTAGAGCCACTGGCCGTGGATGCCGATGCCGCAGTGGACGCCGCGTTCGCCGGGCAGGACGTACCACTTGCTGCGATAGCGCGCGCCCGGGAGCCACTTCGAACCCTTCGCCCATGCCTTGGCGTCGCCGTTGGCCCGGATGTCGTCGATCCAGGCTCCGGGTATGACCTGGCGGCCGCCGGCGACGCCGCGCTCCAGCACCATCTGGCCGAAGCGGGCGAGATCGCGCGTGGTCGCGCACAGCCCGCCGGCGGATCGCGGCGCGCCCAGGCGGTCGATGGTCAGGTCGGCGTCGAACTCGGCGCCCATCGGCACCCACAGCTCGCGCGCGAGCAGATCGGCGAACCGCACGCCGCTCGCCCGCTCCATGATCCAGCCGAGCATGTCCGAGTTGGGCGAGACGTAGTGGAACCGCTCGCCGTGCTTCCCGGCCGGCTTGAGCGTGACCAGGAAGCTCCGCAGATCGGACAGTTCGCCCTTGCCTGGCGCGATCGGGGTCCAATTGGTCGCCTCGCGGTAGCGGGCGAAGTCGCCCGTGGCGTCGAGGTAGTCCTCGACGAAACCGATGCCCACGGTCATGTCAAGCACGTGGCGCACCTTGGCCGTACCGTAGGCCGAGCCCTTGGCCTCGGGAACGTAGCGGGTGACCGGGGCGTCGGGATCGAGCTGGCCGCGCTCGACCAGCACGCCTGCGAGGGCGGCGCTGACCGACTTGGTGATCGAGAACAGGATGTGGGTGTCGTCGGCCGCCATGCCGTCGTCGTAGCGCTCGAACACCACGCGGCCCCGGTGCAGCACGACGCAGCCGTCGGTGCAGGTCGACTGGAGCATACGGCCCAACGGCTCCGGCTTGCCGGGGCCGGCCACCTCGATGCGCTCGACCGGCTGGATCGCCCGTTCGAACGGCCGGACCCGTGGCCCGCGCCGCACCCGCGCGGTCGGCACGATCTGGCGCACGTTGCGCAAAGACCAGCGGTTGAATGGCGCCTGGCGCCAGTTGGCCAGGGTGACGCGCGCCTCGGGCGGCGGCGGGAACCCCCGCATCAGGTCGCGTACGTCCACCACCATGCCCCCCGCGCGCGTTGCGCGTCGCTCAGACGACGAGCGTTATGTCGGCGGCGGTGACCGTGCCGGTGTCGATGTGCGCCACCACCGTGTAGCCGGCCGTGGTCGTGTTCGCATCGTAGTAAAGGGTGCCGCCGGTGCCGTCCAAATCGATATCGAACACGTAGACGTTCGTCGTCGCGGCGGTGCCCGGGTTAAAGCCGTCGTAGCCGGTGAACGAACCGATGGTGTTGAAGTTTGCCGCCGCGAGCGCCCCAGCCGACCCACCGAAGGCGGCCGTCGTGAACTGGAACCCATCGTCGGCGCCGACGAAATCGCTCAGCACGTCGCCGGTCAGCGCGGTGGGGGTGTTGGTCGCCACCGTGTCGACATCGCCGAGGGCGGTGTAGCGGAACTGGTCGAGCCCGGCTCCGCCGTTGAGTTGGTCAACGCCGGCCCCGCCCGTAAGAGTGTCGTTGCCGACGTTGCCCAGGAGGACGTCATTGCCGCCGCCGCCAAGGATCACGTCGTTCCCGAAGGCGCCGTCGAGTGAGTTGCCGAAGTTGTCGCTGCCGGTGAGCGTATCGTTGGAGCCGCCGCCAAGAACGTTCTCAATGGTGAAAAGCGTGTCGTTGCCGGCGCCGCCCGTTGCCGTGCCCGTGACCAGGTTCACGACCACGCCGCTCGCTGCGGTGCCGTAGCTCACCGTGTCGATGCCGAGGCCGCCGTTGATCCAGTCGTTGCCGTCGCCACCGTCGATCGTGTCGTTCCCGGAATCGCCGTTGATCGAGTCGTCCCCGTAGTAGCCGTAGATCGAGTTGATGTTGCCATCGCCGGTGATCGTGTCGTTGCCTAAGCTGCCGTAAACGTTCTCGACAGCGGAAAGTGTGTCGTTGCCGATATCGGCGCCCGTGGCCGTCCCGGCGGTCAGGTTCACGACGATCGAGTTCACCACGTCGAAGTAGTTCGCCCAGTCGTTGCCCGCGCCGCCCGCCAGTAAATCGTCGCCGGCGCCGCCGAGGAAGAAGTCGTTGCCCTTCCCGCCCACCATGACGTCGTTGCCGGCCCGGCCGTAGATCCCGTCGTCGCCCGTCCCGCCGGCGAGCGAATTGTCCAGGGCGTTGCCGAGGATACTGTCGTTCTGATTGCTGCCAATCACGTTCTCGATGCCGGTCAGCGTATCGGTACCGGCGCCGTAGAAGGAGAAGCCGCCGGCCAGGTCCACATAGACACCGGACGCCGTGCGGCCGTACATCACCGTGTCGCTACCCTCGCCGCCGATCAGGGTATCGTCGCCGGCTTTGCCCACGAGGGTGTCGTCGCCGCCGCCGCCAGCGAGCGTGTTGACGTTGCCGTCGCCGACGAGCAGGTCGTCGCCGGCGCCGCCGACCACGTTCTCGATCAAATACAAGCTGTCGAGGTCGTCACCGACCGTGGCCACAGCGAGGCCCAGGTTCGCGTAGACCTCGTCCGCCGTTCCGGCATAGCTCGCCGTGTCGAAGCCGAAGCCGCCGTACAAGGTATCGGACCCGGCACCGCCGTTGAGCGTGTCGTCCCCAGTGTTGCCATTCAGGTAGTTGGCCCCGGCGTTGCCCTTGAGCACGTCATCGTCGTTGCCGCCCCACACATTCTCGATGCTGACGAGCACATCGAAGTCGGCGCCACCGGAAACCTTGCCGGTCCTGAGATTCACGAACACGGCGTCCGTAGCCTCGTTGTAGTACGCCCAGTCGCTGCCATCGCCGCCGTCGATCAGATCGTCGTCGTCCCCGCCCACGAGGACGTCGCCGCCGGCCCCACCGTAGAGCTGGTCCGCGCCGGCGCCGCCGTTCAGATTGTCGCCGCCGTCCCCACCATAGAGCCAGTCCGCGCCGGCGCCGCCCACGATATTGTTGAACTCGGCGCTACCGATGATCGTGTCGGCCTGTTCGCCGCCGATCGCGTTCTCAATGCCGGCCAGGCCGTAGCCGCCCAGGACCAGGTAGAGGCCGGACCCGAACCCCGCGTAGCTCACCGTGTCGTAGAAGCCGGCACCGCCGTCGATGAGGTCGAAGCCGCCACTCCCGATGAACGTGTCGTTGCCGGTCCCGCCGAGCAGGGTGTTGTTGCCCGCGTCGCCCGTGATCGTGTCGTTCCCGTTGCCGCCGGTCACGTTCTCGATGCCGGTCAGAAAGTCGCTGCCGGCGCCGCCCGTGGCCGAGCGGGTGACCAGATTCACGACGACGGGATCGATCGTCCCGGCATAGCTCGCCGTGTCGAAGCCGTCGCCACCAACCAGCGCATCGTTGCCCGCGCCGCCGCTGAGCGTGTCGTTGCCGCCCACGCCGAGCAGGTCATTGGGGCCCCCGTTGCCCGTGATCGTGTCGTTGCCGTTGCCGCCGATCACGGCTTCGATACCGATCAGCGTGTCGTTGCCGGCGCCCCCCGTGGCTATGCCGGTAGCCAGATTCACGACGACGGCGGCGACCGTTGCGTTGTAGTTCGCAAAGTCATAGCCCGCGCCACCGTCGAGGGTGTCGTCGCCGGCGCCGCCGTTGAGCATGTCGTCCCCGGCATCGCCGAACAGGGTGTCATTGCCGTCCAGCCCGAAGATCGAGTCGTTCCCCGTGGTCCCGAGGATCTTTTCGGCGCTGTTCGAACCAACTAAAAAGGCCATCGCGAACCCTCCCATCGCGCATCATGCGCGCGAAAAACCGTCACATCAGCGCCGCACGGCGCTGATGTCCCCCATTCTCCTCGGTTCCTCGTGGCTTGGTACGCACCGCGCGTTCGAGCACCCCCGCGCGCGGCCTATTGGCCGATTTTTTTGGATTATAGCAGAAAAAACAGCACGTTGCAAAATCCAAATCGAATAAACGGTCATGTCGTTCCGCCTTCGCCCGCGAGCGCCGCCAGGCGCTCGGCTTCGACCAGGTCCTCGGGCGCGTTGGCGTTGAAGAACGGATCGACCGGATCGGCCGGGTACTCGACCACGGCCAGCCGGTGGCGCGCGGTCCAGGCGTCGATCCTGCGCACCCCTTCGTCGACCATGGCCCGGCGCAGATCGGCGGCGAGATCGACGCGCCACAGCCCGACCACCGGATGATGCCGCCCGCCGCTCGCCGCGCAGGCCAGCACGGCGCCGTCCCGTTCGGCCGCGGCGAGCAGGCGCGCCACCAGATCGCGCGGAAGGAACGGGCAATCGGTCGGGAATGTCGCCAGCCAGGGGGCATTCGCCCAGTCCATCCCGGCCAGCACCCCGGCCAGGGGTCCGGCGAACCCCGTTACCGCGTCGGCGAGCACCGGCAGGCCGAAGCCGGCGAAGCGCGCCGGGTCGCCGTTGGCGTTGAGCGCCAGGCGGCCGACCTGCGGTGCCGCCCGGGCGATCACCCGCTCGAGCATGGCGCGGCCGGCGACGGCGCGCAGGCCCTTGTCGCCGCCGCCCATGCGCCGCGCCAGACCGCCGGCGAGGACGACCCCGACGACGTTGTTGGTGTCCGTCATGGACCGAGTATGGGCATGGACCGAGTATGGGGATGCGGCCGGCAACCGCCAAGGGCGGCCACGAGGACCGGATCAAACGAATTGGACCCGTACATTCCCGCCATTTTTCCGCGTCATGGCCGGGCGAAGGCCCACGCGTGTCTGGTTTGGAGGTCGCGGAATTCGGCGCTTTTTTCCTCGTCATGGCCGGCGTAGGCCGGCCATCCACGGGTTACTTGGCGTGCCGGCAAGTCGTGGATGGCCGTGACGAGCACGGCCATGACGAATCGGGATGAGTGAGTGTCCTGCCGGGAAAGCGCAAAGCACCCGGAACCGGACAGCCGTGGGACGACCCCCGGGACGAAGTGCCCGCGACCGGCCATGACGGAGAGGGGAACCATTCGATTAGGTCACCCCACAGGACCGCCGGAGCCTGTCATCTGTGCTGGAAAAATTCCTAAAATCGAAGAAATTGCATAAAATTGCAGCGCCATGCCGAACCTGAGCGACGCCTTTCTCGCCGCCCTCGCCCTGATCGGCGGCGGCGACCGCGATCTGGTCGAGATCGTCGGGCTCAGCCTGCGGGTCAGCCTG
>CAZGYG010000009.1:0-39352 GCA_964530335.1 uncultured Rhodospirillaceae bacterium
TCGCGGTAGGCGCCGGATGCGTTGTAGCCGGTCTGCGGCCCGTCGCAGAAGCTCAACGGCAGCTCGGCCAGCGACTGGATGCCGGCGAAGATCTCGGGCAGCGCGCGCCGGATGCCGTCGAACGCCGGGTCCGAAAACGGACTGTCGGGACCGCCGAGCAGGTCATCCACATCGCCGGCGCCGTCGACGTCGGCGCTGAGCCGGCCCTTGAGCCAGGCGTCCGGGTCGCCGATGGGCGCGCCGACGCGGCTGAGCCGGATGGTGCTCAGCGTCGCGAAGGCGCCGTTCGCGGGGCGCACCGTGAACAGATACTCGAGCCCCGGCTCGCCGCCCGCCTCGCCGCCCGCCTCGCCAAAGGGCTCGCCGAAGGGCTCGACGATCGTGATGAAATCCGCCGGCGCCTGGAACTCCTGGGCACCCGCGGGCGCCCAGCCGAGCACGATGAGCGCCAAGGCCAGTACCGACTTTCGCGAGTTCCGGAGTCGCCGCAGGCGACGCCGGAGCCGCGAAATCGGTATAACATCATAATCTTGTACCCGATCACGGGCTTCGCGCCCGTGGCGCGAAACTCCGAGATCGGGTACCAGGCGGCGCATCATGGCTACCGGACCTTGCCGCGCGCCGCGACCCGCCACGCCTCGGGCTCGGCGCCCGGCCCGACGACGATCAGCTCGTCCGCCAGGTTGGCCACAGGGCACGAATGGTTGGGCACGATGCGCAGCCGCGCGCCGATCGCCGGCGCACGCCCGCCGTGGGCGACGAACCCGTGCTCCTCCGAGAGCCGGGTCACCGCCATGCCATAGTCCGCGTCCCACGGCGCATCCTCGGCGAAGGCGAGCCCGAACCCGCCGGCGCCCGAGCCGTGCGCGCCCAGGTCCGAGCTCAACACCTTGGAACCGGCGTCGACGATGGCATGGACGTCATTGACGCCGACGACCGTGGCCAAAATGTGGAGCGCCACGTCGTCAAGCCTCGCCAGCCCCAGCCGCACCGGCGTCAGGTCCAGGAACACGTAGTTCCCGGGGCGGATCTCGGTGATGCCCTCGTAGCTCACGGAGCCGAGAACGGTCGGGGTGGAGCCGACCGAGACCTCGGCGACCGCATGCCCGGCCGCCTCGATCCGCGCCTTGACGCGGGCGAGCGTGGCGGCTTCCAGGGCGGCGATCCGGCGCACGCCCTCTGCGTCGCCCGCGCCATAGGCGTGCCCGGCGTGGGCGATCAGGCCCAGGAACCGGAGCGATCCGGCGCGGGCGATGCGGGCAATCAGCGGCAGCAGCCGCGGGTCGTCCTCGGCAAGCCCGCAGCGGTGCAGGCCCACGTCGATCTTGACCGCGACCGGAGCCGTGACGCCCGCCTTCCGCGCCGCGGTTTCCAGCGCCTCGACGCCCACTTCGCTGTCGGCGATGAACCGCACCTCGGCACCGCGATCGCGCGCCCGGGTCAGCGCGGCCTCCGCCTTGGCCGGATCGACCAGGGGGTACGCGATGGTCAGCGAACCCGCGCCGTCGTCGAGGAACACCGTTGCTTCGCCGACCTTGGCGCAGGTCAGCCCGACCGCGCCGCCCGCGAGTTGCGCGCGGCCGATCTCGAGGCACTTGTGGGTCTTGACGTGGGGACGCAGCCGCACGCCCCGGCCGAGCGCGATCGCCTGGACGCGCGCCAAGTTCGCCGCCAACCGGGCGCGCTCGACGATGACCGCCGGGGTCGGAAGCGCGCCGTCGAGCGGAGTCAGCGGCAGGCTGGGCTCGGCCATGGCTTGCCCGCTACGCCGCCAGCCGTGCCGGGTCGATCTGGGAAAGCTCGACCCCGCCGGCGGTGACGAACTTCGGCGGCGTCTCGCCCAGCGCCAGCGCGGCGATCAGCGCGCCGAGCGCGGGCGAGGTCTGGATGCCGTAGCCGCCCTGGCCCGCGCACCAGATGAACGACGGGTCGGCCGGGTCCGGCCCGGCGGCGACGACCTTGTCCTTGAAGAAGCTGCGCAGCCCCGCCCAGCGCCGAACGGGGCGCCCGACGGTCATGGTCGATGCCCGCTCGATGCGTTCGATCGCCGTCGCCACGTCGATGTCCTCGGGCTGGGCGTCGCACGGCGGCGATGGTGTCTCGTCGGCCAGGCTGCCGAGAAACCGCCCGGCGTCCGGCTTGAAATAGAACTCCTCGTCGACGTCGTAGCACAGCGGCATCGGCCGGGGATCGACGCCCGCTGGCGGCTCGAAGGTGAACGCGGTGCGACGCTTGGGCACCAGCCCGAGCGGACGCAGACCGGCGAGCCGCGCCACCTCGTCGGCCCAGGCGCCGGCGGCGTCGATGACCGTGGCCGCGCGGAATGCCCCGGCCTTGGTCGTCGCGTGCCAGTGCCCGTCGCGCCGTTCCAGGCCCAGCACCTCGGCGTCGGTGACGATCGTACCGCCCTGGTGGCGCACGCCGCGCAGATAACCCTGGTGCAGCGCGTTCACGTCCAGATCGCGCGCGTCGGGTTCGATCATGCCGGCGCCCAGGTAATCGCGGCGCAGCACCGGCGCGAGCCGCACCATGCCGGCCGGGTCGAGCCGCTCGATCAGCGCGCCGGTCGCGCGCGCCGAGGACTCGTGCTCATCGAGCGTGGCGATCTGGTCGGGCCGGGCGACGAACAGGACGCCACGGTCGCGCAGCAGCGGGACTTCGGTAAACCCCTTCGGCGGCGCGCGCAGGAAAGCCCCGCTCGCCGAGGTCAGGCGGCGCATGGATTCCGGGCCGTAGGTCTCGGTGAACATGGCCGCCGAGCGCGCGGTCGAATGGTAGCCGGGCGCGTCCTCGCGCTCGACCACGACGACGCGCGCCCGCCCGGCCAGATGGTAGGCGGCCGAGGCGCCGGCGATCCCGGCGCCGATGACGAGAACGTCGTTGGTCACGGGCGGAGCCTACACGGTCCGGCTTTCGCGGCGATAGCCGGGCTTCACGGCACCAGCGCGGCGGCGCGGGCGAGCGTCGCCTCCGCTCCGGCGCCCGCTTCGAGGCGATGCCAGCCGATCGCGCCGAGATCGTAACCAAGCTGCCGGCGCACCACCGCCGCGTCCGCGTCCGAGGCGTCGTGAACCCGCCGCTCGACCCGCCTTAGCAAGACGTCCTCGGGCGATTCGAGCCACAGCCCGACGAACGCGGCACCCGCGTCCCGCGCCACGGCCTCGATCCCGCCGCGCTCCTCGGGGGTTGCGTGGACCGCGTCGACGACGACCGCGTGATGCGCCGCCAGCGCGCGGGCCGCGTCGGCGCGGAGCCCTGCGAACACGCGCTCGTTCGCCTCCTCGGTGTACGCCGACTCCGGCAGGCGGTCGGTCTCGCCGACCCCCGCCAGGCGCTTGCGCAGGGTGTCGCTGCGCAGGTGGATGGCGCCCGGCGACGGACCTGTCAGGGGCGCGAGTGCGCGGGCCAACGTCGTCTTGCCGCTGCCCGAAAGCCCGCCGACCGCGACCAGCACGGGCGCGTGGGGCCGCAGGAACCCGGCGGCCCGGGAAAGGTACGCGCGCGCCGCGTCGAGGCTGTCGCCGGCGAGCCGCGCGGTCGCGGCCTCGACCTTGGCGCGCACCGCGGCGCGCAGCGCCAGGAACAACGGCAGCAGCGCCAGGGACTCCAGGTCGTCGAGCATCGCCTGCCAGCGGTTGAGCACCAGGTTCGCCGGCGCGCGCAGCCCGCGGTGCTCCAGGTCCATGAGCAGGAACGCGAGATCGTAGGCGATGTCGATGACCGACAGCCGGTCGTTGAACTCGATGGCGTCGAACAGCGTCGGCTCGGCATTGACCAGGCAGATGTTGCGCAGGTGCAGATCGCCGTGACAGACGCGCACGAACCCCGCGCGGGCCCGGCTCGCCAGCAGATCGCGCCCGGCGGCGAGCCGGTCGCGGCACGCCCGTCCCAGGTCGCGGACGGCGGCGGCGTCCAGCCCCGGCTCGGCGCCGAGCTCGGCCTCGTTGTCGTCGATGACCCAGGCAAGCCCGCTCGCGCCATCGGGCGTTGTCCGGCGCTCCGCCGCCAGGTGAAAGCGCCCGATCGTCTCGGCGGCGCGTTCGGCCAGCTCGGGCGTCAGCCTGCCCGTCGCGGCCAGCCGGTCGAACAGCGTGGCTTCGTCGAACCGGCGCATGACGACGACCCAGTCGAGCGCGTCGGCGGCGTCTTCGTCGAGCGGGCCGAACATGAGCCGGCCGGCGCGGCGGACGATGGCCGCGACGCCCTGGTAGATCGCCGGGGCGGTGCGCCGGTTGAGCGCGACCTCGGCCCGGCACGCGTCGCGGCGCAACCCGACCGTGCCGTAGTCGAGGAACGGATAGCGCACCGCGCGCTTGAGCTTGTACGCCCGCTCGCCGGCCAGCACGACGATGCTGGCGTGGGTGTCGATGCGGCGCACGGGGCATCCGTGGCTCGCCGGATCGGCCAGCCAGGCGATGACCTCGGACTGGTCCTCGACGACGGGGCTTGTAACCGGGTTCATGGGCTCGCGCGCGGCAGCAGCCTTTAACTCATACCAAAGGTCGTTGACGTTGACTCCTGCCGGCGACACACCCGTCATGGCGAGAAGGGCGACCTTCCTTCGCCCGACGAAGCCATCCAGGGCAAGCGCCCGGGCGGTCGCCCTGGATCGCTCCCGCCTTCGCGAAGCCGTTGTTATGGACAGTAGCGGCGGCTTCACGCTTCGGCGGGCGAAGGAAGGTCGCCTTCGGCTCGCGATGACGGCTCGCAAATTGCGGACGGCTCATGATCAACGACACCAGTGTAGGCTAGCCGATGCGGGTGGACGTTGACCTGGGTCACGATCGGGGGCGGGGAATGAAGATCCGACGGCCGGAGATCGCACCGTTCACCGGGGCCGAGTTCGAACGCCGGGTCGAACGCACCCGGCGCTTCATGACCCAGGCCCGGCTCGACGCCCTGCTCGTCACCGCCGAGCCCAACATGGAGTACCTGGCCGGGTTCACCACCCAGTTCGCGTGGAACACGCCGGCGCGCCCCTGGTACTTCGTGCTGCCGCGCAACCAGCGGCCGGTCGCGGTCATCCCCGAGATCGGCGAATCGAACTGGCGAGCCACAAGCTGGGTCGCCGACGTGAGGACGTGGCCGAGCCCCAGGCCCGAGAACGAAGGGCTCGACCTGCTCGCAGGCGCGCTCGGGTCCGTCCGCCGCAGGTTCGGCCGGATCGGCGCCGAGCTCGGGCCCGAGACGCGGCTCGGCATGCCGACGGCCGATTTCCTGCGCCTTCGCCGCATGGTGCGCCCGTTCGCCGTGGTCGACGGCTCGGCCGTGCTGCGCGCCGCCCGCCACGTCAAGTCGCCGGCCGAGATCGCGCGCATCCGGCGCGCCGCCACCATCGCCGCCGACGCGTTCGACGAACTGCCCGCGATGGTGCGGCCGGGCGACACCGAGAAGGACCTGGTGCGCAAGTTCCAGGCGGCGATGCTGCTGGGCGGCGCCGACAAGACGCCCTATACCGCGATCGGCTCGGGGCGCGGCGGCTACTCGAGCATCATCATGGGGCCGACGAACCGGCCGATCGCCAAGGGCGACATCCTGCTGATCGACACCGGCGCCCGCTACGACGGCTACTTCTGCGATTTCGACCGCAACGTCGCAATCGGCAGGCCGCCAGCCCCGGCGGTCCGGCGCGTCCACGATCTGCTGTGGCGCGCGACGGAGGCGGGCATCGAGGCCGCGCGGCCCGGCGCCACCGCCGAGGACGTGTTCTTCGCCCAGGCGCGCGTGCTCGAGACGGGCGGCATCGCGCTCGGCAACGTCGGCCGCTTCGGCCACGGGCTCGGCAAGCTGCTGACCGAGCCGCCGTCGAACAAGCCCGGCGACCGCACAAGGCTCGAGCCGGGGGTCGTGCTCACCATCGAGCCGAGCGCGCTTTACGGCCGCTGCAAGATCCTGGTCCACGAGGAGAACGTCGTCGTCACCGACGACGGTTGCGAGCTGCTGACCCGCCGCGCGCCGCGCGACATGCCGGTGGCCCGCTGGTAGGCGCGTCAATCGTCGCCGGTCGCGGCTTCGAGCCGGGAGAGGGAATCCTCGACGTGGCGGGAGAACACGAACTCCGCCGGGCGTTGCGCCTCGAGCGGAATCTCCGGCGCGAAGGCCCCGGAAAGCCGCGGGCCGGCGGCAGTGGGCTGGAGGGCACGCCGCGGCATCCCGCAGCCCCTTGACGCCACGCCCCAACCTATTATTATAATAGGCCGTGACGGAACCTCCCGTCCCGTTCCGCATGACGCGTCCCGCCGCGCTGAAGCGTATCCGGGCGCTCGCGGAGGATTCGTCCAGGGTGGTGTTCTCGCGCCATGCCGAGCAACGTCTCGGGACGCGAGGCATCACCGTCCGCAAGGTGTTCGGCGTGTTGCGTCATGGGCGCGTCACGGAAGGCCCCGCGCTCGACGTCAAGGGTTGCTGGCGCTGCGCGATGTCCCGATTCGAGGCGGCCGAGGACGTAACGGTCGTGGTCGCCATCTGCGACGATCGCCTGATCGTCGTGACGGCGTACGTGGAGTGAACCGCATGTACCACTACAAGGGTTGTGGGCTGCCGAATGTATGGCTGGTGAATGGCTACACCGTACACGACACGCCCTACGGCAAGGGCGTGTCGATCGCCGACGTCGACGGCTTGCAGCGCGTCATCGCGCGCGAACTCGTACGCAAGCCCGGGCGGCTGATAGGCCGCGAGTTCCGCTTCCTGCGCGGCGAGCTCGAGCTTTCCCAGGCCAAGCTCGGCGGCTACTTCGGGTCGGATGCCCAAGCCGTCGCCCGCTGGGAATCGGGCAAGACACGGGTGCCCAAGTGGGCCGACCGGTTCCTACGCGCGCTCTACCGCGAGGCGACCGACCGCAATCCCGCGATCCTGGAAATCGTCGAGCGGCTCCAGGACACCGGCGAAGCGGAACTCGGCAGATTGCGCTTCGAACGTGGACCGCGCGCGTGGAAGGCCGCGGCGTAGGCCCGATTTCGAGCGGGCCGACGACCAGGCAGGTCGCATGGAACTGCTCGTAGACGCGCCCTAACGAGAAATCCATTCACATGGAATCGTCATGCCCGGCCTTGTGCCGGGCATCCACGCCTTGAAGTCAGATCGCTCGGATAACGCAGGCCGCGACGATCCGCGGCAACGCGATGTTCGGGCTTCCACATCGGGCAACCTCCTGTTTCGACCCGGGTGCCCGCCATAGAGTCACAACCGACTCCCCCGACTCAATCCTGGATCACCTCTTTGGCGGTCTTGGGGAGTAATAGCAGCGGTCATTCGCCGTGACCTTATAGTGCATTGTTTCAATTAGTTAGTGAAACGGCGTTTGACGTGATCTACGCTCTTGTCCACGCCATCCCGAAGCCGCCCCAGGCCGCGCCAGCGCGCGCCGCGCTCACGCCCGCACGCCGGCACGCAGCCGCTCGCCGCGAAGGCACCGGCCATGGGGGCGCTAAACAGATGGCCAAGCCAGCACCGCGAGTTTTCTGGCTGCTGCTATGATCTCACCGATCATTCCGCACTAGATAAAGACGAAATCACTTGCGACTAATTAGGCCACCGTATCGTTCATCCCCATCTTCCGCTCGATCGCCACGACATCCGCGGGGCGCTGGAAGTGTTCGGGCGCCTTTTCGCCCGAATGGCGTGGACGCCCGATATCGCGGAAGAAGTTTTCGAGACCAGGAGGTGCGATCACCCACATCATCACAAGCTCATCGTCGCTCTCATTGATGATCTCGTGCTTTACATCATATCCCAAGAAGCACGTGGTGCCCGGCACGAGCGGATGAGCGACACCGTCAACCATCACACGGCCGCTGCCGCGGAAGCAGATTTGCAGTTCGATCTGATCGCCGTGTGAATGCTCACGAATGCGGCTCCTAGCAGCAATGGTTTGAAAGCCCATTGACACGCCATCGAAGCGGGTATTCTCAGGAAAAAGAACTGGATCGGCGTGCCCATTGGCGGGCACCGGCTGCCAATATGATGGCCCGTCACCAGGCTGCATCACCACGGCGTGGCCATGTGCTGTTAATTGATGCATGACGCCCTCCCGACAGGTTACTCATCCGACATTCCCCAGATGACCGGCGGGATCGACCGTCCGCATGAAACGGTAGCCTTGCTCCTGGAGGGATGCAACGCCGGAATCCTGCCTGACGACCGTAAAACCAGCGGCTTGGCGCGTCGGTGTACGAACTGACGCCGTCCGACGCGCGCTGCGCCATCATCGAGGCGCACCTCTCCTGTCGCATGGCAACGATTGGCTTCCCGGCGGCGGCGCTCAACATCGAACTGCCGGCCGGGGTCTCAGTCGTCGCCGGTCGCGGCTTCGAGCCGGGAGAGGGAATCCTCGACGTGGCGGGAGAACACGAACTCCGCCGGGCGTTGCGCCTCGAGCGGAATCTCCGGCGCGAAGGCACCGGAAACCCGCGGGCCGGCCAGCGCCGCGCCCAGCGCCCGCCACGGGCGGCGCACCGCGTCGGCCACCGCGGTCGCCTCGTAGCCGCTGTGCACCATGCAATCCGCGCACTTCTCGTAGTTGCCGGTGCCGTAGCGGTCCCAGTCGGTCTCGTCCATCAGGGCGCGGAACGTCGGCGCGTAGCCCTCGCCGAGCAGGTAGCACGGCCGTTGCCAGCCGAACACGTTGCGCGTCGGGTTGCCCCAGGGCGTGCAGTGATACGAGCGGTTGCCGGCCAGGAAGTCGAGGAACAGCGGCGATTGCGCGAAGCTCCAGCGCGGACCCTTGCCCTGGCCCTGGCCCTTGCCCCGGCGGCCTGCGGCGAAGATGGCGCGGAACAGCTCCTTGGTCCGCCGCCGGTTGAGGAAGTGCCGCTGGTCCGGGGCGCGTTCGTAGGCGTAGCCCGGCGACACCGTGATGCCGTCCACCCCCAGCCGCATCGTCTCGTCGAAAAAGCGCCCGACACGTTCGGGCTCGGCGCCGGCGAAAAGCGTGCAGTTGATGTTGACGCGGAAGCCTCGCGCCTTGGCGGCGGCGATCGCCGCGACCGCCCGGTCGTAGACGCCGTCCTGGCAGACCGAACGGTCGTGGGCCTCGCGGTCGCCGTCCAGGTGCACCGACCAGGTGAAGTAGCGGTTCGGCCGGAACAGCTCGAGCTTCTTCTCGAGCAGGAGCGCGTTGGTGCACACGTAAACGTAGCGCCGCTGGGCGATCAGGCCATCGACGATGGCGTCGATCTCGCGGTGCACGAGCGGCTCGCCGCCGGCGATCGAGACCACCGGCGCGCCGCACTCGCGCGCCGCCTCGAGGCATTCGGCGACCGTGAGCCGCTGGTTCAGGATCGGATCGGGGTAGTCGATCTTGCCGCAGCCGGCGCACGCCAGGTTGCAGCGGAACAGCGGCTCCAGCATCAGCACCAGCGGATAACGCCGCCGCCCCTTCAGGTGCTGCGCCAGCACGTAAAGCCCGACGTCGATCTGCTGCGCCAACGCTACGGCCAAGATCCCCCCCCACGATCGAAGGCATGATCGAAGGCATGGTTGCGCTCGGTGTGTGTTACCTTGTGCCCGGTGCGCACGCAACCGCACAAACATTCCTTCGACCGCAAAACCCTTTATGCGTTATGGCATTAGCCGGATCGTCTTGGCGCTGGCCCTGATCCTGGTCGGCGCGCCCGCGCCCCGGGCGCAGGAAGCCGACCCCGAGGCCGTGGTCGGCCGGTTGCACGAAGCCCTGCTCGAGGTCATGCACGAAGGCGCTGAGCTGGGCTTCGAGGGGCGCTTCCAGCGGCTCGCCGAGTCGCTCGATGCCGTGTTCGATTTCCCGCTGATGACGCGTCTCGCGGTCGGCGGCGCCTGGGCCGATGCGAGCGCGGAGCAGCGCGAGCGGCTGATCGCGGCGTTTCGCGCCATGTCGATCGCGACCTACGCGCGCCGGTTCGATGTGTTCGGCGGTCAGAGCTTCGAGATACTCGGCCGGCGCGTGCTCGACGCCGGCGACGAGATCGTCCAGACCCGGCTGGACCCCGGCTCGGAAGAGCCCGTGGCGCTCGATTACCGGATGCACCAGGGCCAGGCGGGCTGGCGGGTCGTCGATGTCTTCCTGACCGGGACGGTGAGCGAGCTCGCCATGCGCCGCGCCGAGTTCGCCACGGTCGCGCGCGACAAGGGACTCGACGGTCTCATCGCCGCGCTCGAGGCCAAGGCCCTACCGTGACGGCCGGCCCGCGGCGGCCAGCAGCGCGGGCAGGACAACCAGATTGGTCACGATCAGGTTGGCGATGGCGAGCAGCAGCAGGCTTCCCATGGCGGCGGTGCCCGGGTGGCGCGCGAGCGCGAGGGTTCCGAACGCCGACGCGGTGGTCAGCGCGCTGAACAGCACGGCGCGCGCGGTCGGCGTGCGCACCACGCCCTCGACGCCGGCGCGCCAGCCCGCGACCAGGTAAATCGGAAACGACACGCCGATCCCGAGCAGCAAGGGCAGGACGATCACGTTGGCGAAGTTGATCGAGAGCCCGAGCGCCACGGCCTCGGCGAAGGTCATGGCGGCGGCGAGCGCGAGCGGCGCCAGCACGAGCGCGATATCGACGAGCCGGCGCATGGCCAGCCCGAGAATCCCGCCGATCGCGGCGATGGCCAGCGCCGACGCGGTCAGGAACGCGCCGACCACGACGTCGGCGGAGGCGACCACCGAGGCGGCCATGCCGGTCGCCTGCGGCGCCACGCCGGCGACGGCATCGACGAAACGGACAAGCTCATCGCTTTCCGGCGCGGCAGCGGGCTGCACGACGATGCGCGTGAGCTCGCCCGCGCGCCAGTCGGCGACGAGCTCGGCGGGCAGGTCTGCCTCGGTCACGGGCCGCTGGGCCAGCAGCGCGCGCAGTTGCGCCAGGAGTTCGGGCACGCCGCTGACCAGCGCATGGGCCAGCGCCGGCACCAGGGCGGCGCCGCGATCGGCGGCCGCGTCGAGCGCGTTGGCGAGGCGCATCACCGCGACGTCCGAGACCTCGGGCGGCAGCGCGACCAGCCTGCCCGCCGTCGCGCGCAGCGCCGCCACCACCTCCGCCGCGCTGGGCGCTTCGGCGACGGCCGCCGGCTCGAGCGTGGGGCCGAGCACGAACTGGGCGTCCTCGAACAGGGCGAGCTTGGCCTCCTGGTCCGCCGGCAGCAGGTCCGCGAGCGTGCGCACGGCGCCGACCTCGGGCAACGCGTCGAGCCGCGCCGCCATGGCCGGCGCCTCGGCCTCGGGCACGATCACGTCCAGCCCGTAGGCGGCGAACAACGGATCGGCCAGCAGGTCGCGCAGGGTCGCGACCGATTCCGACATCGGATCCTTGAGGTTGAGCGGGTCCGGGTCGAACCGGACGAACGGCACCAACGACAACGCAACGACAGCCACGACGACAGCGCCGACGATGACGTGACGACTGTGGACCGCGAGCGCGGCGTCGATGGCGTCCAAACGGCCCGAATCCGGCCGTTTTGTCTGGCGCGGCGCCCGGAAATGCACGATCAGCGCGGGCAGCAACGTCAGGTTGAGCACGAGCGCGATCACCATGCCCGTACCCGCGATCAGGCCGAGCTCGGCGACGCCGTCGAACGCGGTCGGCAGGAAGGCGAAGAACCCGGCCGCCGTCGCCGCCGCGGCCAGCGCCATGGCGCCGCCGGCGCGCTGGCCCGCCAACGCCACGGCCTCGTTGGCTGTCGGGGCCGCGGTGCTGGCGTAACGCACGGCGTATTGCACCCCGAAGTCCACCCCGATGCCCACGAACATGATGCCGAAGGCGATCGAGATGAGGTTGAGCGTGCCGACCGCGAGCGCGGCGAAGCCCGTGGTCCAGATCAAGCCGACGACGAGGGTGGCGAGCGTCACGGCGACCAGCCGCCACGAGCGCAGCGCCAGTCCGAGCAGGGCCGTGACCAGGACGAACGACATCGCCAGCCCCCAGCCCGCCCCGGTCGCGGCCATGGCGAGCTCCTCGCCGTCGAGCGCGACCGGCCCGGTCAGGCGCACCCGCGCGCCCGGCGCCGTGTCGAGCGCGGCGGCGCGCACCGCCGCCATCGCGCGCGCGCCCGGCGCGAGCGAGTCTTCGTCCCGCGTCGGCTGCGCCAGAACGATGCGTCGGGTGCCGCGCGGGTCGTCCGGTACGACGCCGGCGGCCACGATGCGGTCCCAGGCAAGCGGCTCGGGCCGTCCGGCGAGCACCGATTCGACGGCGGCGGCGATGGCATCTAGCGCCGGGGCCGGCTGGGCGGGAGCGATCACGCCGCGCGCAAGCCCCTCGGCCAGCAGATCGACAGCGGCGGCCAGCCCGCGCGCGCTCGGATCGGCCGCGAGCGGGGCCAGGATGGGCTGCGCGGCCACCAGCCGGTCGGTCAGCTCCGCGACCGTTTCCAGCGGCAGGTAGAGCGCGCCCGAGGTTTCCAGGAACGGCAAGGCGTCGGGCCGGCGCACGCTCGCGAACAACGTGGGCATCTGGGCGAGCGCATCGGCCAGCCCGGCGGCCGCGCGCTCCGCATCGTCCGCGGTCCGACCATCGACCACGACGACGAGCAGGTGCGTGAGCTGGGGAAAGGCCCGCTCGAACGCGATCTCGTTGCGCCGGAACGGCACCTCGGCGGCGATCATCTCGTCGGTTCCGGTGTCGATGCCGAGGCGGGGCACGGCCAGGGCGCCAAGGAGCGCGGTCAGGACGAGAACAAGCGCGACAGTCACGCGCGCGCGGTCCGCCGCGGCAGCCGCCACGCCGGCGCAAAGATCGCTCAAGCCGAAACGCCGCACGAGTCGTGGCGGCTCAGGGACTGGAAGCCGGCAACGCCAGTTCGCCGATCGCCTGGTTGAGCGCGGCCAGGGACGCTTCGTGGGCGACGAGACGGGCGGCGGCGAGGCGCAGCAGCACGCGCACGCTGAGCCCGGCGATGACCACGTCCTCGATGCGCCGGCGACCGGCGTCGCCGCCGACGCGCCAGTCGATGGCCAGCGGCACGTAGCCCGCCCGGCGCGCCTCGGTGAGGACGATCGTCGCTCCCGCCTCGGCGCGCTCGCCGAGAATCGCCAGCGTCGTCGTGGCGAACACGTCGGCGCCATCCGCGGTGCGTTGCGCCAGCGCGGCCAGGATCAGGCGCTGGGTCTCGGCCTGGTCCGCGGCCGATCCGGTCGCCCACAACGGCCCGGCGGAGGACCGCGCCAGGTCCGCCACGTCCACGGCGTCCGCGATCAGAGCCCCGGCCGCGCTCGGATGCGCACCCGGGTCGGAACCGCCCATGGCCCAGGCGAGCTGATCGAACAGCCGAGCGACGAATTCGCCCGAATCGCCCGTCGGCGCCGTGTCGGCCGGGGCGGGCCCCGCGACGAAGACGGCGACGGCAAGGACGAAAAAGGCCGGTCTGATGCGCATGGCGTGGCTCAAGCGGCGCACTCTGTGGGCGTGGGCGCGACCTGTCAACGCGACCGACGGCTTCCCAGGGCTCGCGCGCGCTGCTACCCTGCCATGAAGCAACATCGGTGCGCGGCCCCGCGCCGGGTCGCGCTCAGGAGGTCGCCATGCAATTCGCCGCCGCGCTCTGTGCCGTCGTCGCGTTCGCCGCGCCGCCGGCGTGGGCCGCCTCCCAGCTTCTGGTGGCGATGCCCACCGATGAGCCCGTGCCGTTCACCTGCGACGAGGCGACCTGCACGGTCGAGATCACGACGTACTGCCTGCAACAGGACCGCCCGGCGCCGAAGTCGGGCGAGGCTTACCTGCTGCTCGGCTCCGGCAGGCCGTTCGCGGTGGTCGACGCGGGTGGCGCCACGGCGCCGCTCGAAGCGGTCACGATCACGGCCTCGCGCACCTACGTCTCGGTCCGGCTGACCGTGCCCGCAGCGGCCGTGGCCGGCGCGCGCGGGCTGGTGATCGGCCCCGGCGCCGTCCTCGCGCCGGTCGCGGTCGCGGGCGATCGGAACCCGCAGACGGACGTGGAACTGGACGCGGCCCCGGCGCTCGCCGCATCGGTCGCCGCGCGCCTGGTCACCGAGGCACCGGAGATCGGCATCGCCATCCAGGTCGGCCGCGCGGCCAACGCGCTCGCCGCGGGAACCCCGGAGGCCGATCTGGCCCGGGCGGCGGCGGCCGGCGCCGACGCGGGAGCGGTGATCGCGGCATGCCGGGACCTGGCCGAGCGGGGCGGTGCCGCGCTTCAATCCTGCCTGCGTGGCCGCCACGACGGGCTGGTCTCGGAGGTGAACTTGCGCTTCTGGCGCACGCTCGCCGCCGGAAGCTGAAGGCGAACTCAGGCGACGCTGAGCGACCGTTTGGGAACGCGCCGTCTAGGGGAACAAATGGCCGTCATGCTCGCCCCTGGGCACTTCGTCCCGGGGGCCGTGCCGGGCATCCACGTCCTTTCTTGATCTTAGGCGTGGATGGCCGGGACAAGCCCACGGCTGTCCGGTTCGCCGCCGAAGGTTCTGGTGCGCGATCCTTGGAAAACCTCTCCTGGGGGAGAGGTCGCCCGCCGAAGCCTTCGGCGAAGGCGGGCGGGTGAGGGGCGGCGGCGACGCTGCGCGCCGAGGCAGGTTTGGGCGCCCTCTCTCCGCCGCATCCGTCACCGATGTGCAATTCCCTCATCCGGCTCGCTGCGCTCGCCACCTTCTCCCCCCGGGAGAAGGTTTCATGCGGCGACCGTGTCCTCTCCAGCGGTAGCCCCTGGAGTGTCGCAGCGGTCCAGGCGTTTCCGCCAATTGGATAGGCGCTCGGGTGGCGGTCGCGCTCAGGCGACCGTGAGCGACTTGTACTTGTCGAGCACCCGGGCCGGCTTCTTGAGCGCGTCGCGGCGGAACGGCTCGCCCAGTTCCTGCGTCACCATGATCTCGAGCACGGTCGGCCGGTCCGAGCCGATGGCGGTCCTGAGCGCGTCGCCCACCTGGCCCGGCGCCTCGACCGTGATGCCGTCGGCCCCCATGGCGCGGGCGACGGCGGCGAAGCTCGGGTTCTTCAGGTTGGTGCCGACGTAGCGGTCGGCGTAGAAGTCGATCTGGTTCTTCTTCTCGGCGCCCCACTGGCCGTTGTTGAACACCACGGCGACGACCGGAATCTCCTCCCGCACGCAAGTCAGCGTCTCCTGCAACCTCATGCCCCAGGCGCCGTCGCCGACGTAGGCCACGGCCGGGCGGTCGGGCGCCGCCACCTTGGCGCCGATCGCGGTCGGGAAGGCGTAGCCGCAGTTGCCGAAGCTCATGGCGGCGAAGAAGCTGCGCGGCCGCTCGAAGCGCAGGTAGCTGTTGGATACCGAGCAGATGTTGCCGATGTCGGTGCTGACCATGGCGTTGGCGGGCATCGCCTTCTCGAGCTCGCGCAGCGCACGGCGCGGCGGGATCGGCGTGCCGTCCTTGAGCGACCAGGCGTCGAGCTCGGCTTCCCAGTCCTTCTTTTGCCTGGCGACCTCGGCCAGCCGCGCGTCGCGATTGCCGTGGGCGGCGATCTTGCGGTTCGAGGTCTTGAGCCGGCCGAGGATCGCGTGCGCGGCCAGCTTGGCGTCGCCCCACACCCCGACCGTGATCGGCTTGACCAGACCCAGCCGGCGGTGCTCGGCGTCGACCTGGATGATCCTGGCGTCCTTGGGCCAGTAGTCGATGCCGTGCTGGGGCAGGGTGCCGAACGGGCCCAACCGTGTGCCGAGCGCCAGCACCACGTCGGCCTGGGCGATCAGCTTCATCGCCGCCTTCGAGCCCTGGTAGCCGAGCGGCCCGCACATCAGCGGGTGCGAGGCCGGGAACGCGTCGTTGTGCAGGTAGCTGGCGACCACCGGCGCGGAAAGATGCTCGGCGAGTTGGATCGCCTCCGCCTGGCCGTCGGCCATGACCACGCCGCCGCCGGCGACGATCACCGGGAACTTGGCCTCGGCGAGCGCGCTCGCGGCGGCATCGAGGCTCGCCTCGCCGCCGGCCGAACGCTCGATGCGGATCGGCGTCGGCACGCGCCCGTCGTATTCGCCGTAGAAGAAATCGCGCGGCACGTTGAGCTGGGTCGGCCCGCGCTCGGTCAGCGCCAGGTCGAAGCACCGGCTGGTCATCTCGGCCAGCCGGTCGGGCCGGTTCACGTGGGCCTGGAACTTCGTGATCTTCTCGAAGAACGGCAACTGTTCGGTTTCCTGGAAGCCGCCCAGCCCCTGGGTCGCCGATCCGGTCTCGGGCGTCACCACGACCACCGGGGAATGGGCCCAGTAGGCGGCCGCCACGGCGGTGACGAAGTTGGTGATACCGGGGCCGTTCTGGCCGATGCAGACGCCGTGGCGCCCGCTGACCCGGGAATAGCCGTCGGCCATGTGCCCGGCGCCCTGCTCGTGGGCGACCGAGACGAACCGGATGCCGGCGGCCGGAAACAAATCCAGCGCGTCCATGTACGCCGACCCGACGATTCCGAAGACATGGCGTACCCCGTGGGCCACCAGGGTCTCGACGAAGGCTTCGCTCGGCGTCAGGCGTGTCATGGCGGGCTCCCCGGGTCGCTGGACGCCTTGCTTAGCGGCAGGGAACGGCCGCCGCAAGGCGGTCCGCTTTTCCGACACTCGCCACGTCGCTCTTGACCGTCGCGCGGCCGTAACCGAAGCTTGCCGGCACTGTTGAGGAACGCCGCTTGGCGTGGCCGCGGCGATCGTCGTCCGCGGTGCAATGGATACCGCAGGGAGGACTTGGCATGACACGGTTATCGAAGGCGCAGCGCTCGACCCGGGCGACGCTGCGTGCCGCGCGGGGCTTCAGCCGCCGCTACATCCTGAAGGGAACGGTCGCGGGCGCCTCGATCGCCGCCACCGGGCCGTGGTTCGTCCGCGACGCCCTGTCGGCGTCGGGCGAGCTCAATGTGCTGGTCTGGGCGGACGAGCAGCCCGACCCGTTGGTCCCGAACTTCACCGACAAGACCGGGATCAAGGTCAACCTCACGCCGTTCTCGCAGAACGAGGAGCAGATCAACAAGCTCCAGGCGACCGAGGGCGCGGGCTTCGACCTGTGCCAGCCGACGCGCGACCGCGCGCCGCAATTCAAGGATCTTGGCGTGCTGGCGCCGTTCGACACCAATCGCCTGACCAGCCTCGCCAACGTGATCCCGTCCATGCTGGAAGGTTCGACGAGCCTGTGGACGTGGGACGGCGGGCTCTACCACGTGCCGCACTGCTGGGGCACCGAGGCGATCTCGTGGCGCACCGACCTGACGACCCTCGAGTACAAGACGTTGAGCTACGGCACGCTGTGGAACGAGGAATACCAGGGCAAGGTCCAGGGCCGGCCGCACTCGCTGCTGCTCGGCATCGGGCTGTGGCTCGACGCGACCGGCCAACTGGCGAGCAACCGGATGCTCGACGCCTTCAAGGATCCGGAATCGATGACGGCGATCTACGACCAGATCCTGCCGATCGCCATCGAGAAGAAATCGTGGATCAAGCAGTTCTGGGATTCGGCCGACAACACCAAGTCGGGGCTGCTGGAGAACGGCGTCGTCATCGGCCAGACCTGGGACGGCCCGGTTCTCAGCCTGAAGAAGGACGGCAAGCCGGTCAGCTACATGGCGCCGCAGGAAGGGGCGATCACTTGGCTCGACGGCTGGTCCATGACCTCGGCCGCGGAGAACGTCGATCAGGTCTACGAGTGGCTCAACTACGTCCACACGCCGGAAGCGTCCGCCATCGTGGCCGAGGGCTCGGGCTACAACCCGGTGGTCGTGGGCGCCGATGCCCTTCTCTCGGACGCCGCCAAGAAGAACTTCCAGGAGGCGTACCCCGAGGATGCGCTGGATCGGCTGTGGCACCGCCCGCCGGAGTCCTCGTGGTTCGGCGAGATGCGCACCCAGTACGCCGATAAGTACAAGTCGGCGTAACCGTCCGCCGCAAGACGTGGCTAGCATCCCGGTTCCGCGAGGGACCGGGATGCCTAACGTTTTCGACGCGGCAGCGCGGGGCATCGCATGAGCGCCGACGTCGAACTGGATCACGTGTGGATCCGCTTCGGGACTTTCGTCGCGGTCCGCGACGCGACGCTGCGCATCGCCGAGGGCGAGTTCTTCAGCTTCCTCGGACCCTCGGGCTGCGGCAAGACGACGATCCTGAGGACGATCTCCGGGTTCCTAGAACCGTCCCAGGGGGCCGTCCGCATCGGCGGCCAGGACATGCGGGGGATCGGCCCGAATCGGCGGCCCACCGCGCTCATCTTCCAGAACCTCGCGCTGTTTCCGTTGATGACGGTGGCGGAGAACATCGGCTACGGGCTTCGGGTGCGCGGCGTCCCCGGGGCCGAGCAACGCCGCAAGGTCGACGATCTGCTCGGCCTGACCGCCTTGCGCGATCACGGGAGCAAGGGGATCGGCGAGCTTTCCGGCGGCCAGAAGCAGCGCGTGGCGATCGCCCGCGCGCTGGCGGTCGAGCCGCAGGTGCTGCTGCTCGACGAGCCGCTCTCGGCGCTGGACCTAAAGCTGCGCCAGCACATGCGCAACGAGCTGCGCAGCATCCAGAAGCGGGTCGGCATCACCTTCATCTACATCACACACGACCAGGGCGAGGCGCTGACCATGTCGGACCGCATCGCCGTGATGAACGCGGGCGTGATCGAGCAGATCGGCGACGGCAAGACCGTGTTCGACGAGCCGGCCACGGCGTTCGTCGCCTCCTTCGTCGGCGAGAACAACCCGTTCCAGGGCCGGATCGCCACCGCCGACGGCCAATGGGCCGTGATCGAGACCCCGCTCGGCCTGCTCAACGGCCGCAACCCGCGTGGCCTGAAGGCGGGGGACGACGCCATCCTGTTCCTGCGTCCCGACGCGCTCCGCCTCGGGCCGGGCGAGGACCGCGCGACGTTCGCCGCGCCGGTCCTGAACGTCGCCTTCGAGGGCACGATGAGCCACATCTTCCTCAAGGGCCCGGCGCGCAAGGACATCATCGTCACCGTCGGCCGCGACGAGAAGGCGCGGATTCCGGGCCAGGGCGAGAGCGCGACCGTCCATTACACGCCGCACGCGGGGCTTCTGCTGCCCGCCGGGCGTCTCGCCAGTGATTGAGTCCGTCGTCAAGGGCCTGCTGATCGCGGCGCCGTTCGCGATCGTCGCCGTCTTCTGGCTGCTCGCGGCGCGCGAGCGCCGCGCCGCCAATGACCCCTCGGCCAAGGGGTTCTTCGAGCGCAACGGCGCCGTGATCGCCACGTACCTGATCGTCGCGGTCGGCTTCTGGGTGATCGTGATGATCGTCCTGCCGCAGCTCTACATGGTGGATTTCTCGTTCCACCCCAAGCTGCCGCCCAAGGACTACGGCGGGCCGGACGACCATTACACGCTCGACAGCTACCGCTATTTCTTGTTCGCCAGCACCGAATCGACGGACAACTACAACGTCGTCCACCTCAAGGCCTTCGTGCTGACGATCGTCGCCAGCCTCGCCGTGACGTTCTTCAGCTTCTGCTTCTGCTATCCGCTCTCCTACTTCATGGCGCAGGTGGCGCGGCCGTCGCGGCTCCGGCTGCTCATGCTGCTGCTCATCGTGCCCTTCTGGGTCAACGAGATCCTGCGCGCGTTCGCGCTCCGCATCCTGTTCGGCACCTCGGGCCTGATCAACAACGTGCTGATCGGGCTTGGCCTGCTCGCCGAGCCGATCGACTTCCTCGGCATCGACGTGGCGCTCTACACCGGGCTCGCCTACGCCTACCTGCTGCTGATGATGTTCCCGCTCTACAACGCGATCGAGAGCCTGGACAAGAACCAGATCGAGGCGGCGCGCGACCTGGGCGCGCCGTGGTGGCACATCCACCTCAACGTCGTCATGCCGTTCGCCAAGCCGGGCATCGCCTCGGGCTGCACCATGGTGTTCATGCTCTCGGCCGGCGCGCTGGCCGCGCCGCAGATCCTGGGCGGGCCGAACACCCTGTGGTTCACGCCGATCGTCTACGACCGCTTCTACCAGGCGTTCAACTGGCCGCAGGGCTCGGCCTACGCGTTCATCCTGCTGCTCACGTGCATCGTCTTCGTGCTGGCCGTGATGAAGGTGTTCAAGGTCAGCCTGGGGGAGATCACGCGGTGACGTCGCGCGGCGCCTGGCGGGTCATGCTCGGGTTCTACCTGGTGCTGTTCTTCGGCTTCCTGTTCGGGCCCCTGGCGGTCATGGCGCTCACCGCGTTCAACACGCCGAACTACCCCCAGGCGTACCCGTTCGAGTCGTTCACGCTCCACTGGTTCGCCGAACTGCTCGACGACACCGAGATCATGGATGGGTTGGTGAACAGCCTGATCATCGGCGCGGGCGTGGTGGCGCTCGCCGTGCCCGTGGGCCTCGCCGGCGCGATGGTCATGACACAGATCTACTGGCGCGCGCGCGGGCTCTACTACCTGATCGTCGTCTCGCCCGTGCTCACGCCCGGCGTGATCCTCGGCATCTCCACCGTGATCTTCTGGAAGGACGTGACCCGGATCAGCGACGCGAAATTCCTCTACGACGGGTTCTTCCTGGCGGTCCTCGGGCAATCGACGTTCATTTCGGCCTACTGCATGCTGGTGTTCCTCGCCCGTCTGCAACGCTTCGATCGGGCGCAGGAGGAGGCGGCGCTCGATCTTGGCGCCACCATGCCCCAGGTGTTCCGTCACATCCTGCTACCGTTCCTCAGGCCGGCGGTGTACTCCGCGGCCGTGCTTGCGTTCCTGTCCTCGTTCGAGAACTACAACACCACGACCTTCGCGATCCTCGCCGACAAGACGTTGGTCACGGTGCTGGCCGGGCGCGTCCGCCAGGGCTCGACGCCCGCGATCTCGGCGCTCGCCGTCATGATCGTCGCCGTGACGCTCGTGGGGGCCGTCGTCTACGAGGTCCTGCGCCGGCGCGAGGCGGCCCGGGAGGCAGCGGCCCTGGCGGCGGCGCAGGTCGGCGACGACGTCGACGGTGCCCAACTCGCCCCGGCTTGAGTCGCCCGGATCACGCGGCGAACGGGTCGGCCCGGTCGGTCGCCAGGTGCGCCAGGCAGTCGCCGGGCTCGACCCGGCCGATCGCGCGCAGGCACAGCACCATGCCGGCCCGGCCGATGGTCACGGCCAGCGGCGGACGTTCGGGAAATTCGGGCGTGTGCACGTGGCCGATAAGGTTACCCCGCTTGACCTCGTGGCCGAGCTCGACCGCGGCGGCGAACACGCCCTCGGACGGCGCGTAGGCGTAATAGCCGCGGTCGCCGATCTCCATCAGGCGCGACTCGCCCTCGCGATGCGGCTTGCCTTCGATCAGGCCCAGATGGGCCATCAGGTTGCGCACGCCGCGCTCGACGATGGCGACACCCGAGCGTGAAACGACGCCCGCGCCCCCGTACTCGCCGCCGAGCTTCGGCACGCCGTGGCGGAACCCGGCGGCGGTCGAGGTGCCTGTCGCCTCGGCCTTGCCCCACATCACGATGCGCGGCGCGCCGAACGCGCGGGCCGCCGCCAGCGCGCGCCGGTCCACCTCGTCCTTGCCGGTCAGGCTGAACGAGACGAACGGCAGGTAGCTGAGCGAGGCGCCGCCCGCGTGCAGGTCGACGAACAGGTCGGCCATGGGCACCAGGACGTCCGATATGTAGTGGGCGATCTGCTGGGTCGGCGAGCCGTCCGGGTCGCCCGGAAAGTGGCGGTTGAGGTTGCCGCCGTCCAGCGGCGAGACGCGGGCGCCGGCCTTGGCCGCCGGCAGGTTGGCGGCGGGCAGCACGATCACGCGGCCCCGGATCGAGCCCGGGTCGAGGCCGCGGATCAGCTCGCCCAGCACGATCTGCCCTTCGTACTCGTCGCCGTGGTTGCCGGCCATGAGCAGCAGCGTCGGCCCGGCGCCGTTGCGTACGACCGCCAGCGGAATCGGAATCACGCCGTAGGCCGAGCGGGTCACCGAATGGGGCAGGTTGAGCGTGCCGACCTGACGGCCGTCGCGCTCGAAGTCGATGGCGGTCCACAGCTTGGTACGCACGGTCACGGCCGGTCTCCCCTGGGCATGGCGCCTAAGGGGCGCCCGGCGGATCGTACTGCGGCGGCCGACGCGCGATGATATTTCCACCGGCATCGTAGACCTCTTGGGGAAGCAGGCTCCGCTCGAGGATGTCGACGCTCACCTTCGCTTTGTCCCCATGCGAAGCCCCGATCAATTCCGTACTATGCGGCCGGTGCGGCGGGGTAATGACCGTGACCTGCTTCATGGCGGTCGCGACCACGGATCGAACCGCCGGGGCCAGGTCGGAGTCCTGGGAAACCAGGAACGCGCGATCGTACGTGTCGCCGAACCCCAGGCTGAGCATCGCGATCGCGATGTTCACGTCGGTTTCCTTCTCCTCATGGCCCTTCCATGCATGCCGGCATGCGGGGCATCGGCGGTCCTTCTCTTTGAACTGACCGAGCACGATCGTCACCCCGACCGACTGCAAAGCCTTCACGTAGGCACGGTGCCGGCTGACTTTCCGCGGTTGCCAGGTAGCGTAGGCACTGAAGTAGTACACGCTGCCGAGCGTCTGCGAATGCTTGTGCGTGAACGCTTCGCAGAGAGACCGAAGGTTGACCACTTGAGATGCGGTCGGCCCAAGGCGTCGATGGCATGATAAAGGTTGAACCCATCGACGAAGGCCGCGATGCGTTCCATGCGAGCCCCCTAGAAAGCAAAACCCCACGAGCCGGAACCCGTGGGGGCCGCATGGATAAACCATGCGGGATGATTGCTGCATCCCCGCGCATTCGCCCCGAAACCACGGAGCACCCACGCCAACTGGCGCGGTTTCGAGCCAGGGGACGACTCTACGAGGAATATATGCTCGCCGCGACCCCGACTGTCAATTCCTCCGTCGTCGGATGTCGGTAGCACTTGAGTTGTCCGGGTTAGGTAGCACACGAGTTGTCCGGTTTAGCTTGCCGCGAACCGGACGCGGTCCTGGCCAAAACGAAGAAGGGGCGGGTTGACCGCCCCTTCGGTCGTGAACGTCGGTTCGTCTAGGTCCAGGTGAAGCGCGGGAAGTCGTAGGTCCCGTCCAGGTGGACCACCGGCACGTGGTTGTTGCGGTAGACGAACGGGATCGGCTCGTGGGTGATGTAGACGTAGGCCGCGGTATCATCGACGATCTCGGCCATGCGCTGGTAGATCGCCTCGCGCTTCGCGGGGTCGGTCTCGGCCAGGCCATCGTCGAACAGCTTGTCGAACTCCGGGTCCTTCCAGCGCTCCCAGTTCCAGATGCCGACCTGGCCCGAGACGTACCACTGGTACATCTGCGACGGATCGGGCGAATCGCCGAAGCGGGTGATGTAGAGTTGGAGATCCTTCCACGCCTCGCCCCGGCTCTCGAGCCCGAGGTCCCACCACACGCCCGATTCCAGCGGGACGATCTCGAGATTGATGCCGATCTCGGCCAGGTTGGCCTGGACCACCGAGGCCGCCGAGGTCTGGTACGAGGTGTTGATGATCTTGATGTCGAGCTCGAGGCCTTCCGCGCCGGCCTCGGCGATCAGCGCCTTGGCCTTCTCGACGTCGCGGTTCTGGTACTTGCTCGAGGTGCGGCTGCCGACCAGGCCGGGCGGGATCAGGCCGTGCGAACGCGGCGCGTTGCCGCCGAATGCCGCCTGCAGGATCGCCTCGACGTCGACCGCGTAGCAGATCGCCTCGCGCACCCGCTTGTCGGTGAGCTTGGGGTGCTCGGTGTTCATGCCGAGCCAGGTCCAGCGCAGCCCGGCGACCTGGTGGAACGTGGTGTCCTCGGGTGTGGAGTCGCGGTAGCGCGGGATCGAGTCGACGCTGACCACCGTGAAATCCAGCTCGCCGGCTTCGTACGCGAGCTCGGCCGTCTTTTCGTCCTCGACGATGATCAGGTCGATCGCCTCGATCGACGGCTTGTCGCCGATCCAGTCGGGGTTGGCGCGGAGCTCGATCCGCTGCTTCGGCACCCAGTTCGCGATGGTGTAGGGGCCGCACACGGCGGGGAACTCGGCGTCGAAGCGCTTGACCTTGGTGCCGTCGGCCTGCGAGCTGTCGACCTCGTGGCCTTTCTCCTCGACCGCCTTCATGCACACGATCGAGCCGGTGCCGTCGGCGAGCCCGGTCAGCCACAGGGGCGCGAACGGCTTGTTGAGCACAAGCAGCCCTTCGTGGCTGCCCAGGACTTCGACGTGGTCGACGACGACGAACTTGTCCTTCCATTCGGAATGGCGCATGCGCTCGATCGAATACTTGACGTCCTCGGCCGTGACCTCGCCGTAGCCGCCGGACCACTGGTACCCGGGCTTCAGCTTGAAATGGATGTTGAGATCGTCGCGCTGCGAAATCTCCTCGACCATCGGACCCGGGACCCAGCCCCACTTGTCGCCGGGCTCGTAGTTGGCGAGCTGGGTCAGGCACGCCATCTGGCTCCAGATTTCGACGCCGCCGACCATCCAACCCGGATCGAGCACCTGGATGTCGCGGTTGGCGCGGACGTGCAAGGTCTTGCCGTCCTGCGACAGGCTCATGGCGGGAAACGCGGCGGTGCCGCCGGCGGCCATGGCGAGCTGCATCAGGAATCGGCGTGCGATGTTGTCCAACGGCATGTGAACCTCCCCGTGTTGTCCCTGTCGCGGCGCCGGCTCGCGCCTGACCCCGTGTGTATACGAAGTATCGGGACTCGCGGCCGGCTTGGCAAGATGCCTCGTGCCCCTCGGCACGGCCTTGCGGGGCGCCCCGTTCGGCGGCATGTTCGCCGCCCGGAGGGGACGCCATGGTTTATCGCCTGGACGGCCGGCGCGCGCTGGTGACCGGCGCGGGAACCGGCATCGGCGCGGCGATCGCGCGGGCGCTGGCCGCGGCCGGGGCGCGTGTCGCGGTGACCGACAAGGACGGCGACGCGGCCGCCGGCGTCGCCGGGGGTATCGGCTCCGGCGCCGTTGCCTTCGCGCTCGACGTGACCGACCCCGGTGCCACCGACGGCGTGTTCGACGCGGCCATCGCCGAGCTCGGCGGGCTCGACATCGTGTGCGCCAACGCCGGGGTCTCGACCATGAACCGGGTCGTCGACCTGACCGAGGCGGAGTGGGACTTCAACATGGATGTCAACGCCAAGGGCGTGTTCCTGACCGACCGCGCGGCGGTGCGCCGGTTCCTCGCCGCCGGAACCCGGGGCGTCATCGTCAACACCGCGTCGATGGCGGGCAAGATGGCGGCGCCGCTGCTCGCCCACTACGCGGCCAGCAAGTTCGCGGTGGTCGGCTTCACCCAGTCGCTGGCCAAGGAAGTCGGGGCTCACGGCATCCGGGTCAACGCGGTCTGCCCCGGCTTCGTGCAGACCTCGATGCAAGCGCGCGAACTGGTCTGGGAAGGCCGGCTGCGCGGCATGACGCCCGAGGCCGTGCGGGCCGAGATGATCGCGTTGACCCCGCTCGGGCGCCTCGAGGAACCCGAGGACGTGGCCGACGTGGTCGTGTTTCTGGCCGGCGACGGCGCGCGCTTCATGTCCGGCCAGGCGATCAACGTCACCGGCGGCATCCGGATGGATTGAAGCCATGCCCGACGTGCTCAAGGAACTGTTCGGCACGACCAAGGCCATCATCGCCATGGCGCACCTGCCGGCGTTGCCCGGCGCGCCCGGCTACGACGCCAAGCGCGGCGTCGCGGGCATCGTCGCCGCGGTCGCCAGGGACATCGCCGCGCTCGAATCCGCGGGCGTCGACGCGATCATGTTCGGCAACGAGGGCGACCGGCCCTACCTGCTGAAGGCGACCCCCGAATCGCTCGCCGCCATGACCGCGGTCGTCGCCACGCTCGCGCCCGGGCTCAAGGTGCCGTTCGGCGTCGATTACCTGTGGGACCCGGTGGCGACCGTCGCGCTCGGCGTGGCCACCGGCGCGCGCTTCGCCCGCGAGGTGTTCACCGGCGTCTACGATTCCGACATGGGGCTGTGGCAGCCCGATGGCGCCGCCGCGCTTCGGCTCCGCCGCAACCTCGGGCGCGACGACCTCAAGCTGCTGTTCAACGTCAACGCCGAGTTCGCCGCGCCCTTGGGCGAGCGGGCCATCGAACGCAAGGCCGAGAGCGCGGTGTTCTCGGCGCTGGCCGACGCGGTGTGCGTCTCGGGCCCGATGACCGGCCAGGCGGTGGAGACCTCGGACCTCGAAAAGGTCAAGAAGCGGCTGCCGCAGACGCCTTTGTTCGCCAACACCGGCGTCACCGTCGACAACGTGGCGGCGGTGCTGGCCATCGCCGACGGCGCCGTGGTCGGCAGCCACTTCAAGAAGAACGGCGTGACCTGGAACCCGGTCGATCCCGCCCGCGTCGCCCGGTTCATGGACGCGGTCCGCCGCCTGCGCTGATGGCGCTGCTGCTCGGCCTCGACATCGGCACCACCTCGACCATCGGCGTGCTCGCCGACACGGCCGGAAAGGTGCTGGCGAGCGCCGGGCGCGAGTGCGAACTCCACTCCGATCATCCGGCGTGGGCCGAGCAGGAGCCGGAACAGTGGTGGGCCAACGCCTGCGCCGTCACGCGCGAGCTGCTGGCCGGATACCCGGCCAGCGACGTGGCCGGCATCGGCGTCACCGGCATGGTGCCGGCGCTGGTCTGCCTCGACGACCAGGGCCGGGTGCTCCGCCGCAGCATCCAGCAGAACGACGCCCGCACCGGGCGCGAGATTGCCGAGCTCGCTTGCGACATCGCGCCGGCCGAGTTCCTGGCTCGCGCCGGCAACGGCATCAACCAGCAGCTCGTGGCGCCCCGGCTGCGCTGGCTCGCCCGCCACGAGCCCGAGGTCCTGCGCCGGACCGCGACCATCCAGGGCAGCTACGACTTCATCGCCGGGCGGCTTTCCGGGGCCCGCACGGTCGAGCGCAACTGGGCGCTCGAGGCCGGGTTCCTCGACGTTACGACCGGAGCGCCCGACCCCACGCTCGTCGCGCTCGGGGGCATCGACCCAGCCGTCGTGCCCCCGGTCCGCGACGGCCACACCGTGATCGGCCAGGTCACGGCGGATGCGTCGGCGGCGACCGGGCTGGTCGAAGGCACGCCGGTGGTCGCCGGCTGCGCCGATCACGTCGCGTCGGCGTTCGTCGCCGGGGTCGTCGCCGAAGGCGACCTGCTCATCAAGTTCGGCGGCGCTGGCGACGTGCTGCTTGCGACCGGCGCGGCGCGGCCCGACGGTCGCCTGTTCCTCGACCACCACATCGTGCCCGGGCTTTGGCTCGTCAACGGCTGCATGGCCGCCAGCGGCAGCGTGCTCAAGTGGCTCGCGCGCACCTTCGCCGGCGTCGAGGCCCAGGCGGCCGCGGCCGCGGGCGACTCGGTCTACGCCCGGCTCGACCGCGTGGCGGGCGCGCTGCCACCAGGCGCGGGCGGGGTGGTGCTCTTGCCCTATTTCCTCGGCGAGAAGACCCCGATTCACGATCCCGACGCTCGCGGCACCATCGTCGGGCTGGGGCTGCATCATGGGCTTGGTCACGTCTGGCGCGCCGCGCTCGAGGCGGTGGTGTACGGCTTCCGCCACCACATCGACGTGTTCGCCGACTCCGGGTATACGCTGGCGCGCGTGGTCGCCTCCGACGGCGGTGCCGCAAGCCAAGTGTGGATGCAGATCGCGGCCGACGTGCTCCAGCGCCCGGTCCAGCTCGTCGCCGGCCACCCGGGCAGCTCGCTGGGCGCCGCGTTCGTCGCCGGCATGGGGGTCGGCGCGTTCGACGACTGGGGCGCGATCGGCCGCTTCGTGCGCCCGGGGCCGGTGGTCGAGCCCGATCCCGAGACGCGCGCGGCCTACGACGAAGGCTACGCGCTCTACCGCGCCACCTACGAGCGCTTGAAGCCGCTCTACCCGCGGTTCGCGGCGCTGGGAGCCCGCTCATGACCCGCAAGCCACGCGTCGAGATCGAGTACTGCACCCAGTGCCGCTGGCTCATGCGCGCGGGGTGGACCGCCCAGGAGCTGCTCACGACGTTCGAGGACGAGCTCGGCGAGGTCGCGCTCGTCCCTGGCACGGGCGGCGTGTTCGAGGTGCGGGTGGACGGCCAGGTCGTGTGGTCGCGCAAGGCCGAGGGGCGGTTTCCCGGGCTCAAGGAACTCAAGCAGCGCGTGCGCGACCGCATCGCCCCCGAAAAACCGCTCGGTCACTCCGACCGGCGCTGACCCCTACCCGTGGGCGCGGAGGAACGCGCCGATCTCGGCGAGCGACCGCCGCCCCTCGGGCAGCATGTGGCAAAAGCCCTCGAACACGTGGATCATCTCGGGCCACACCTTGGCCTCGACCTGGACGCCGGCCGCGCGCGCGCGTGCCGCGAACTTCCGGGTGTCCTCGATCAGGACCTCGCGTTCGCCCACGTGCATGCGGATCGGCGGCAGCCCCGCGAGCTCGCCATAAAGCGGCGAGACGAACGGATCGCCGAGCGGCGTTTTGCCCTGCGCATAGAGCCGGGCCATGGCGTGGACGCCTTCGGCCGAGATCATGGGGTCCGGCGCGGGCAGCACGACGTCCTCGCGGCACGCGCCGGTCAGGTCGGTCACCGCGCCCAGCGTCGCCGCCGCCGCCGGCAGCGGCGCGCCCGCGGCCTTGAGGCGCAGCAGGAGCGCGAGCGTCAGGTTGCCGCCGGCCGAATCGCCGGCGACCCACTGGACACGCGCCGCCCCGGCGCCGTCCGGCCCGTTGGCGCGGAGCCAGCGGTACGCCGCGAAACAATCGTCGAGGCCGGCCGGGTACGGGTGCTCTGGCGCGAGCCGGTAATCGATCGCCAGCACCGCCGCGCCCGTTTCGCGCGCGAGCGTCTCGGTGATGTTGCGGTAGTCGACCGGCGCGCACGCGATCCAGCCGCCGCCGTGGATCCACAGCAGGCGTTGGTCCGGCCGCGACTCCGGCGTCAGCACCCACTCTGCCGGCACGCCGCCCGCCGCGACGGGGACGACGCGGGTGGTCGGCGCCAGCGCCGGCGCGATGCCATCGACGTCGGCATAGCCCTCGTTGGCCGCGCGCGAGGCGGCGACAAAGTCCGCGTCGTCGATCGGCGCGTCCGCCGGCGCGCCATACCGCCGCTCGATGTGGGCGAGAACCCGCTGAAACGCCTCCGAGGCCATGACCGCTCTCTCAGCCGCCGCGCCGGGCCGTCTTGCCGCGCGCGCCGAGCCCCCAGATCTCCTTGTGGTACGCGATGAAGTGCGGCGGGTAGTCATGCCTGGCGATGCGCACGTCGAGCAGGACGGGCATGCCCCGTCGGTTGGCGGCGAGCGCCGACTTGAGCGCGGCCTCGACCTTCCCCGGATCGTCCACCCGGATGCCCCGGCAGCCTTGCGCTTCGGCCAGCTTGGCGAAGTCGGGCGACACCGCGAAGTCGGTCGCGGCGTGAGGCAGGCCTTCGAGCACCTGGATGTATTGCGGCCAGCCGAGCGCCTGGTTGTTGAGCACCAGCCAGGTCACGCCCGCCTTGTGCTCCGCCGCGGTCGCCAGCTCCATCATCGCCATCTGCATCGCGCCGTCGCCGCCGACGCACACGACGTTCTTGTCGGGCCGGGCGAGCTTGGCCGCGATGGCGCCGATCACGCCCATGCCCATGGCGGTCTGCTCGCCCATGGGCACGCAGTCGCCTTCGTCGCGCACTCGGTAGTATGGCCAGTAGTACGACCACAGGTCGGCGCCGCCGTTCTCGTTGACCAGGATCGTGTTCCGTCCGAACACCCGGTTGAGCGCCGCCAGCACTTGCCGGGTGCGGATCGGGCGCTTCTTCACCGCGCCTTCGGCGGTGATCCTCTCCAGGAAGCGGGCCTTGGCCCCGGCCAGCGCGCGTACGCGCCTCGTCCGCGCCGCCGAATCCACCGCCGGCAGGGTTGCCAGCAGGTCGTCGAGCGCCAGCGCCGCGTCGCCGACCAGCGCCGCGTCGGGCCGCCAGTTCATGGCGATGGCGTGGGGATCGATGTCGACCTGGATCAGCCGCGCGCCCTTGGGATAAAGCATCCAGCTCCCGGTCGAGAAGTCCTCGAGCCGTGACCCAACCGAAAGCATCAGGTCGGCCGCGTCATACGTCGCCTTGCCCAGCTTGGTGAAGTAGAGCCCGACCTGGCCGCAGGCGAGCGCGTGATCCTCGCCGATGATGCCGCGCCCGCCCGGGGTGGTGAACACCGGCGCGCCCAACGCCTCGGCCAGCGCGCGCACCTGACCGTTGGCGCGGGCGCTGACGGCCCCCGATCCGCACACGATGATCGGCCGCTGGGCGCGGGCGATCAGCCGCGCCGCCCGGCGCACGTCGGCGCCATCGGGGCGGCAGAGCAGCCTGGGCTGGGACCGGCGGTAGGCCGCCATGGCCACGGGCTTCAGCGCGATGTCCGACGGCAGGTCGATGAAGACCGCGCCGGGCCGGCCCTGCTTGGCGATCGAGAACGCCCGCGCCATGACCCACGGCGTCGTCGTCGGGTCGAGGATGCGCGTCGACCACTTGGTCACCGGGCGCATGTGCGCCACGGCGTCGAGCTCCTGGAAGGCGCCTTGCCCCTCAGTCGAAAGCGGCGTGCCGTTGGTAAGGCAGATCACGGGCAGCGACGCCGACGTGGCCTCCAGCAACGCGGTCGCCATGTTTGTGGTGCCGGGGCCGGGGTTGCCGTAGGCGATGGCGGGCCGCCCCGTGACGCGAGCGTGGGCGAAGGCCATGGCGACGCCCGAATGCTCGTGGCGCACCAGGATGTTGCGGATACCCGGCGCGTGGCGGGCGAGATCGGCGACGAAATGCAGCGGGTTGCCCGGCAGGCCGAACACCCGGTCCACGCCCTCGGCCACCAGCGCCTGCACCACCGCGCGCCACGGTGTCATGGTCGGCATGAATACGACTCCCATTTGGCTCGACGATCGATACCAGGAATTACGGCCCCCGCGCCACGGCGCGTTCGGGGACGACGGGATGGGTTGAGCCCGAACCGGCAAGCAAATAGGTTACGATCCGTGCATCATCGCGGGAACCGGGAACCTTCGGGGCGACGATGAAGTTCTATTCGTTCCAGATCGTGATCGAGAAGGAGCCGGAGGACACCGGCTACCTGGCGTACAGTCCCACGCTGCCCGGTTGTTTCAGCAACGGCCGCACGGTCGAGGAAGCGAAGCGCAACATCCGCGAGGCGATCGAGCTGCACCTCGCCGACCTGATCGAACGAGCCGAACCGGTGCCTCAGAACGATCGCCTCGTTCACGTCGAGGAGCTGACCGTCGGACTTCCCTGATGGTGCGCGTGCCGCAGGTCACGGCGCCCTTGGCCCGTGCCCGGGGTGTCCCTACACTCGCGGCCGCGACCAGGCAGGAGGCGCGCCATGCGCGACGGGGCGAACGGGCTGCGTGACTTCCTCGACGAGACGACGCTCGCGGCTCTCGCGCGCCCGACCGCCGAGGCCACGGCGCTGCCGGCGCGCGCCTACACCGACCCGGAGTTCTGGCGGCTCGAGAACGAACGGCTGTTCGCCCGTTCCTGGATGTGCGCTGGCTACGCCCATGACATCCCCAGCCCCGGCGACGCGGTGCCGGCGACGGTGGGGGGCGCGCCGCTCTTCTTCGTGCGCGGCCGGGACCACGCGATTCGGGCGTTCCACAACGTCTGCCCCCACCGGCAGAACCTGCTCGTCACCGAATGCCAGAAGGGCGCGGGCGCGCTGCGCTGCCGCTACCACGGCTGGACCTTCGACCTCGATGGCCGGCTCGCGCTCACGCCCCACTGGGGCGGCTATGGCGTACCGGACGCGCCTGGCTTCGACCGCGCGCGCCACGGGCTCAAGCCGGTCCGCCTCGCGGTGTGGCACGACTGGCTGTTCGTCAACCTGTCGGGCGACGCCCCGCCGTTCGAGCGGGTGCTGGCGCCGTTCGCCGCGCGCTCGGCCGGTCACCCTCTCGATCGGCTGGTACACGGCCATGCCGAGCCCTTCGCCATCGCCGCGAACTGGAAGCTGGTCGAGGAGAACTTCCTCGAGGTCCTGCACCTGCCGACGGCCCACCCGGAGCTCAACGCGGTGGCGCCCTTCCACAACCACGAGATGGTGAGCGAAGGCGCGCTGCTCGCCACCGTCATCCGGGTCGGGCTGCCGGCGTCATGGGCCGAAGTGCCGCTGCCACGCTTCCCGGGTTTGGCGCCGGACGACCGCACCGCGCTCAACCTTGCGCTGTTTCCCAACTTCAAGCTGGTCATCGGTCCCGACCACTGCGCCAGCATGGTCGAGTTCCCCGAGGCCCACGACCGCACGGCGCAACGCTGGGACTTCTACTTCGTCGGCGCCGAGGCCCTGGGGCCTGACTACGCCCCCGCGCGCCAGGCGATCGTCGACTTCTTCGTGATGACCAACCGCGAGGACGTGGCCGTGCTCGAGAACCTGCAGCGCGCCCGCGCCTCGCCCGCCGCCGACGGCGGGGTTTTCTCCGGCGCCTGGGAGACCGTGGTCCACGACTTCCAGAGGCACGTGGTCCAGGCGCTCGGCTGAGTCAGAACCGGCGGCGGAACAGGCCGCGCCGGTCGTAGACCTCGGCCGCCTCCTCGATCAGCCGGGCGATGCTCTCGGCTCCGTACTTCATTCGCAACTCCGCCGCCTGGCGCACGAGCTCGGCCCGGTCGTGCGCGCGCCCGGGGCGCAGCAACTCGTAGCTCGCCAGCAGCACGTCCTCCGGCACGGCGACCAGCTCGGCGCCGCGTTCGAAATTGCGCGCCAAGGGCTCGCGCCCGGCGGCCCGCGCCACCGCCGCCTGGAGCCGCAGCCCGGCGGCGGTGATGCCGATGTCGGCGCCGCCGACCCGGCCCGCGGCGAAGGCTTCGGCGGTCAGCGTGGCGGCGGGCCTGCCGGTCGGCGTCGCGACCAGATCAGGGTGGTGTTCGCCGATGGGGTAGCGCGGCGCGTCAGCCATGGCGCGCCCCGTCGTGGAACGCGACCTCGAGCTCGACCGGTTCGGCGTCCGGCTGAACGAGCTCGGCCTCGAGGGCATAAAGCAGCGCGGTCGCCACGTGGTAGCGCGCGTTCAGCCCCGGCACGTAGGTGTCCACGGTGACCGGCTCCGGCGTCTCGCCCCGGGCGTAAGCCCCGGCGTTGCGCCCGATCGCCCGGTAATGGTCGAGCGTCAAGAGCGGCGCCTGGCCGAACAGCTCCAGGTTCATGTGCGGCGCCAGGCCGGCGCGGTGGATGACGCACGTCCCCTTGCCCTGGATGCCGATGCCGACGCCCGAGCCCGCCAGCCGCGCGGCGGTCAGCCCGAGGAACGAGGTGTCCGCGGTGTGGCGGACGCGGATCACTCGCGTCCGGGCGCCGGCGCCAAGCCCATCGAGCAGCGCGCCGAGAACGGCCCAAAGCGGCAGCCCACCCGAGGTGCCGTGGACGCGCACGCCGAAGCCCGGGCCGACGGCGATCACGACCTCATCGCGGTCGTCCCCCTTGCGGGCGACCCCGCGCTCGGTGAGCCGCCAGCGCGCGGGCTCGGCGCGCACCGCCTCGGCCTCGAGCACCCGCTCGCGCGACCAGGTTTCGCGCATGCGGGCGAGTTCGGCCTCGCGCGCCGGCGTCGGCACGTAGCCGGTGCCTGGGCCGCGGTAGTCGTTGGGGTCGTTGACCGCGCTCAGGACGCGGCCGCCGCGGATGATCGCGGCCGTTTGCAGATAGTCCCCGGCGGCGCGCTCGCGCGCCATGGCGGCCAGGCGCTCCGCCTCGACCGTGAAGCCCCGGCGGTGCAACGCCACGATCACCTCGGCGAGCCCGATGCGGCGCGCGACCATGCTGTCGTTCATCGCCGCGATGGCGCCGAGCGAGAAGGTGGTCGTCTCGGCCGAGCCGTGGGCCGGGACGACGGATTGCTTCATGGCCGCCTCGGCACTGCCGAGCCCGAGCTCCTCGAGCACCGCCGCGACCGCGTCCACCGCGCGGGAACGCGCGGCCAGGACCTCCGCCTCGGCGACGTGGACGATACCGCCGTCGGCCAGGAAATCGCGCTGCAGGGCGAGGAACTCCTCGAGCTCCTCGGCGTTGAACGAGGACTGGGTGAACGAGTTGTCGTAGCCGGGGATCGAGCCGAAGCCCGAACAGATCAGGTCGGTCCCGGCGGCGAGCGTGGGCGCGATCTTGGCGCCGACGCGGATGTCGGACGCGGAATGGCGCGTGTCGTTGCCCGAGGCGCACTCCAGGTCGAGCAAGGAGGCGAGCACGTTCTCGGCCAGCATGGCGCGCACGCCCCCGGGGATCGCGGCGGTGACCGGCGCGCCGTCGATGCCGCCGTTCTGCGTCCCTTGCACGCCGATGGCGCGTTGCAGGCACAGGCAGCGCGCCTCCAGGTAGAGCGTCGATTTTCTCTCGTGAAACGCCATCAAGAGCTCGGCGCCGGAGCCCGAGGTGCAGCGGGCCTTGAGCCCGCGCGAGGCGTACGCCGCGGCGAGGAACGCCTTCGACCACGGCGTGTCGTCGCCGTCGATGAACGTACGCTCGCTGCCGTAGACCGACATGGTTTCGGTGTACGAGGTCAGCCCCGCCAGCCCCAGCCGCAGCTCGGCCGCCTCCTCGACCGAACACTGGACGAGCACGCCCGCGCGCGCGACCGCCGCGCCCACGGTCAGCGCCAGCGCGTTGGTGCGCGCGTTGCGTGCCACCCGCACGGTCGTTTCCAGCTCGTCGAAGCCGTAAAGCGCGGCGGTCGCCGCGTCCGCCGCCAGTTGCAGCGGGTCGTCCTTGGCGTTGGTGACGTGGGCCTGGTTGCCCGGGGTGCGGCGCGCGCGAAGCTTGACCTGGGCGAACGTGATCTCGGCGACGCCGAGCATCCGGCCGATCTCGGCCAGGCGCGCCGGTGTCAGCCCGGCGGAAAGCCGGACGAGCTCGGCGCGCGGCACCGCCACGTCGACCATGCGCCGGGCGAACTCGACCGCAGGGATCGCCATCGCCTCCGCCGCCACGGCCACGTCGATGTGATGGCGCGCGATGAAGGTGTCGATCATGTCGAAGTCGCGCTCGGCCACGCCGTCGAGCTCGATGACCCGGCCCTGCTCGATGACCAGCGAGGCCACGGGGTCGTGGGGGCTCCACAGGGCGGCGAACCCGTGCTCGGGGTCGAACGCGGCGAAGCGGTCGCGGGCCAGCGCCCGCTCGTCCCACACGTCGTAGCGGCGCCAGCGGTTGGGCGCGCCGTCGCCGGTCATGGTGAACCTATCCGCCCGGCACGGCACGGCCCGTGTCGTGGTCGAACACGTGCATCATCTCGAGGTCCAGGTAAAGCCGCTGCTGGGCGCCGACGCGGGCGGCGAAGCCGCGGCTCAGTCGGGCCGCGATCTCGCGCCCGTCGGGCAACGCGGCGATCAGCACGATCTCGGGCCCGAGCGCCTCGACCGCGACGACGCGCACGTCGAGCGCTGCGCGGGCGTCCCGGCCGGGATCGTCGGTGATGTCCTCGGGGCGCAGCCCGAACACGATCTCCTGGCCGGCGTAGGCCCGATACGCGTTCCGGCGCCGCTCCGGCACGGGCAGGCTGAGGTCACCGAACGTGACCGCGCGCGAGCCCTCGTCGAGCCGGGCGTCGAGGAGGTTCATCGGCGGGCTTGCCAGGAACCCGGCGACGAAGGTGTCCGCCGGGTTGCGGTAGACCTCCATGGGCGGGCCGACCTGGACGATGCGGCCTTCCTTCATGATGCAGATGCGCTGGCCCATCGTCATCGCCTCGACCTGGTCGTGGGTGACGTGGACGATGGTGGCGCCGAGCTGCTGGTGCAGCTTGATCAACTCGGTGCGCATGCCGGCGCGCAGCTTGGCGTCCAGATTCGACAGCGGCTCGTCGAACAGGAACGCCTTGGGCTGACGCACCAGCGCGCGCCCCAGCGCGACCCGCTGCTGCTGGCCGCCGGAAAGCTCGCGCGGCTTGCGCGCCAGCAGCGGCTCGATCCCCAGCATGCGCGCGGTCGCCGCGATGCGGGCCGTGATGTCGGGCTTGGGCACGCGGCGCAAGCGCAGCCCGAAGGCCAGGTTCTGCGCCACCGTCATGTGCGGGTAGAGCGCGTAGTTCTGGAACACGATGGCCAGATCGCGATCGGCCGGATCGACGTCGTTGACGCGCAACCCGTCGATGAAGACATGGCCGCCGGTCGCCTCCTCGAGGCCCGCGATCATGCGCAGCGTCGTCGACTTGCCGCAGCCCGAAGGGCCCAGCAGCACCATGAATTCGCCGTCGCCGATGTCGAGGTTCGCGTCCGCCACGGCGACCACGTCGGGCGGGTAGACCTTGCCGAGTTCGAGCAGCTTGATCGCGGCCATGGCGAGTCCCTTCTAGGCCAGCGACCGCATGTACCGGTACAGGTACACGGTCAGCGCCAGCACGACCGCGAGCAGGGCGAGCGACATGGCCGCGGCGCGGCCGATGTCGAGCCCGAAGAAGGCGGAGCGGTAGATGAAGTAGCTGATCAGGTCGGTCGCGGTGCCCGGGCCGCCCCGGGTCATGATCCAGACGATGTCGAAGGTCTTGATCGCGAAGATCAAGCGCAACAGGACCGCGACCGCGATCACCGGGCGCATCAGCGGCAGGGTGATGTGAAAGAAGGTGCGGATCGCGCCGGCCCCGTCCATGCGCGCCGCCTCGTAGGGCTCGCGCGGCAGCGCGGCCAGCCCCGCCATCAGCAGGATCGCCATGAACGACACCTGGTGCCAGATGTCGACCAGCACCACGGTCCAGAACGCGGCCGTCGGGTCGCCGAGGAAATTCACCTTGTCGATGCCGGCGAGCCCGAGGACGTAGTTCATGATCCCCAGCTCGGAATGCAGGATCATGCGCCAGAGCTGCGCCACCACCACCGGATTCATGAGCAACGGCGCCAGGAGGATCAGGTAGTAGACGTTCTTGAAGCGCGTGACCCGGTTGAGCGCGAGCGCGACCGCGAAGCCGAGCACGAATTCGATGACGACCGAGGCGAGGACGAACCGCACCGTCGTCCACAGGGACTCGGTGAGGTAATCGGTCTCCCAGGCCTCGCGGAAGTTCTCGAAGCCGGTGAAGGTGTCGTGCATCGGGTGCACCAGCGTGTAGTCGTACAGGCTGGTGAACACCGTGAACCCGAGGGGGAAGGCGACGATCGCCAGGAGCGCGGCGAGACCGGGCGCCGTGAGCAACAGCCCAAAGCGCCGGTCCCGCCGTGCCAGCGTGCCGGCCGTCGTCGCCGCCACGGCCGCGCTCCCGGTCCTTGACGGCTAGGGGATCTTGCCGTCCTTGCGCAACAGCTCGGCGAAGGCTTCATTGGCCGTGTCGAGCGCCTCCTTCGGGTCCTTCTGGCCGGATGCCGCCAGGTTCGCCTCGCGCCCGACCGCCTCGACGAACTCGACGGTGTAGGTGAAGACCGGGAAGGGATTGGCGGTGGCGACCAGCTCGAGGAGCGAAGGCGCCTCGGGCCGCGCCGCGACCACGTCCGGGTCGGTGAACAGCGCGGTCTGGGTCATGGCGTTGCCGAGGATCGCGCGCCGCTTGGCGATGTCATAGGACTCGACCCAATTCAGGAATTCCCACGCCGCTTCCTTGTTCGGGCTGGAGTTGGGGATCGCCCAGCCCCAGGCGCCCATCAAGCCGCCGCCGGGCACCGCCGTGATCCCGACCTTGCCGCCGGCGGCGGAGGCTTCGGGATTGTTGATGGTCGAGAACAGGTTGTTGAAGGTGATGATGCTGTAGGCCTTGCCCTGGGTCATGACCGCGGTGGCCTCGTCGAAGCAGAAGCCTTCGGAGCCGGGCGGGCTGTACTTGAGCGTCGCGTCGGCGAAGTCGGTCAGGCCCTGCACCGCCTCGGGCGTGTTGAGCGTCGGGTTCCAGTTCTCGTCGTAGTAGCGGCCGCCGTTGCCATACAGGAAGTTCGACCACTGCATCATGATGCAGTCGCCGCGCTGCGCCTGGGTGACGGTGCCGAAGAAATCGCGTTCGCCGTCGCCGTCGGTGTCGCGCGTGAAGAACTCCATCTGGTTGCGGAATTCGGCCCAGGTCTTCGGCACGCCGAGGTCCATGCCGTACTTTTCCTTGAACGCCGCCTGCTCGGCCGGATCCTCCAGCAGGTCCTTCCGGTACACCAGGCCCATCACGTAGTTGTAGAAGGGCAGCATGTAGGTGACGCCGTTCACCTGGCCGGTGGTGTCGAGCACCTTGCGGACGTAGCGGTTGATGTCGACGCCGTCGCGCTTGATGAAATCGTCGAGCGGCATCAGCCAGCCCGCCTTGTCGAATTCGGCGACCCAGTAGAAGTCGACGATGAAGAGGTCGTAGGCGCCCTGGGGCGCGATGAGCTGGGGCACCAGCTTCGAGTGCATGTCGATGTAGCTGATGGCCTCGATCTCGACGTCGTGGCCGGTCAGCGCCTTGAATTCGGGCAGCATGTCCTTGATCTGCTGCGTATCTGGCACGGTTTCCATGAGGATGTGGATGGTGTGATCGGCCCTGGCCACGCCCATGGTGACGACGAGCGCGAAGGCCGCGATGACGAGACGCTTCATGAGTTCCTCCCCAATCGCCGCGACAACCGGCGCGGCCTCGGACCGACGTTTCGCAAGGGTCGCCGGAGCGCCTACTTGAGGGCGCCCAGCGAAAGGCCCTTGATAAGATAGCGCCGCATGAACGGCAACAGGACGAAGACCGGCAGGATGGCGACGAGCGTCGCGGCCGACAGCAGCGCGAGCTCGACGCCGCGCTGGGTCTGGAACGCGGACAAGCCCACCGGCAGGGTGTTGGTCCGCGGCCCGGACAGGATCAGGGCGAACAGGAACTCGTTCCACGACAGGATGAAGGCGAGCAGACCGGCCGCCAGCAGCCCCGGCGCCGTCACCGGGATGGTGACCCGGATGAACGCTTGCAACCGCGTCGCCCCGTCGACCCGCGCCGCCTGCTCGAGGTACCGCACGTCGCCCTGGAAGAACGCGACCAGCAGCCAGGCCAGGAATGGCATGCTGATGGTGAGGTGGGCGAAGATCAGGCCGACCCAGGTGTTGAGCAGGGCGGCCGAGAGGAACAGGGCGAACAGCGGCAGCACCAGCACCACGGGGGGCAGCATCTGGCTCGACAGCACGAACAGGCGCAGCGGCAGCCCGCCGGTGTCGTAGCGGGCGAAGGCGTAGGCCATCATCGCGGCCAGCGGCAGCGCCACCACCGTCGAGCCCACGGCGACCACGAGGCTCGAGACGAAGTAATTGATGAACGGGTAATCGACGAAGATCTCGACGAAGTTGGTGAGCTTCGGCTCGCCCCATTCGGGCGGCAGCCTGTACGCCGTCAATTTGTCTGTCAGGGCGACGCGCAGCAGCCACAGCAGCGGCAGCAGGATCGCCGCGCAGAACGCGATCGCGACGCCGTGCGCGACGATCGCGCCGATGCGCTTCGAGCCCTTCACTGTCCTCCCCCGGTCGGCGCTGTCGGCCGATTTGGCCGAGGATGCTTGCATACAGACCGTGTTCGGTCAACGCGCGGCCCAGGTTGCGCGCATGCCAGGTTGCGCGCATGCCAGGTTGCGCGCATGCCAGGTTGCGCGCATGCCAGGTT
>CAZGYG010000009.1:39577-55689 GCA_964530335.1 uncultured Rhodospirillaceae bacterium
GCGCGCATGCCAGGTCGCGCGCATGACTGCCATGCGGACGCGGGCCATGGACGGCAGGCGCCCGATCCGCGACACTCTGCCTCCCGCCATTCCGACCCCCCCAAGGGAGAGCCGTGACCTCCAGGCGCTACCGCATCGCCGTCATCGCCGGCGACGGCATCGGGCCCGAGGTCGTGCCCGAAGGCATCCGCGTGCTCGACGCCGCCGCCCGGCGCTTCGGCTTTCGCCTCGAATGGCGGCCGTTCCCGTGGGGCTGCGCGCACTACCGCGCGACCGGGCGCATGATGCCGGCGGACGCGCTCGCCACCTTGTCCGGGTTCGATGCCGTGTTCCTCGGCGCGGTCGGCGATCCGGGTGTGCCGGATCACGTCTCGCTCTGGGGGCTCCTGATCCCGATCCGGCGGGGCTTTCGCCAGTACGTCAACCTGCGCCCGGTACGCCTGCTCGGCGCCGTCGCCTCGCCGCTCGCCGGGCGGGGCAAGGCCGACATTGACTTCGTCGTGGTGCGCGAGAATACCGAAGGCGAATACTCCGAGATCGGCGGGCGGCTTTACGCCGGCACCGACGACGAGATGGCGATGCAGACATCGGTGTTCACCCGGCGCGGCACCGACCGGGTGGTGCGCTATGCCTTCGAGCTCGCCCGGCTTCGCCCGAAGCGGCACCTGACCTCGGCCACCAAGTCGAACGGCATCGTCCACACCATGCCGTTCTGGGACGAACGGGTGGCGGCGATCGCGGCGGATTACCCCGACGTGCGCGTCGACAAGTTCCACATCGACATCCTGGCCGCCCACTTCGTGCGCCATCCGGACTGGTTCGACGTGGTGGTCGGCAGCAACCTGTTCGGCGACATCCTGTCGGACCTGGGCCCGGCGGTCGCCGGTTCGATCGCCATCGCGCCGTCTGCCAACCTCAACCCGGAGCGCGAGTTCCCTTCGATGTTCGAGCCCGTCCACGGCTCGGCGCCCGATATCGCCGGCAAGGGCATCGCCAACCCGGTCGGCCAGATCTGGGCCGGGGCCATGATGCTCGAGCACCTGGGCGAGACGGCGGCGGCGGCCGCCGTGGTCGCCGCGGCGGACAAGGCGCTCGCCCGGCCCGAATGGCTGACCCCCGATCTCGGTGGCACGGCGGGCACGGCCGTGCTCGGCGGCGCGATCGCCGAGGCCGTCGCCACCGTCGCCGTGGCGGCTTGAATGACGGAACGCGTTGAGCTCCGGGCATGGCTGGTGGTCGCGGTCGGCTTCGCGGCGCTCGCGGCCTCGTTCACCGCACGCTCCTCGCTCGGTCTCGCCATGCCGACCTGGGAGGCCGAGTTCGGCTGGTCGCGCGGTTTCATCTCGACGGTCGCCGCGCTGGCGCTCGTGGCCATGGCGGCGGCGGCGCCGGTCTCGGGGCGCCTGGTCGACCGCCACGGGCCGCGCGCGTTCATCGCCGGCGGTCTGGTCCTGGTCGGCGCGGGGATTCTCGCGACCATCGCCATGTCCCGGCCGTGGCATCTGGTCGTGGCGTTCAGCGCGCTGGCGGGGCTTGGCTTCGGCACGGTGGCGATGCACGTGGTCTCGACCGGCGTTGCCCGGTTCTTCACCGCCAACCGCGGGCTCGCGATCGGCGTCGCCACCTCGGGCGCGACCGCGGGCCAGCTCGCGCTCATGCCGGCGATGGGGTTCGTGCTGGCGGCTGCCGGGTGGCGCTGGGGCCTCGCCGGTCTCGGCGTGCTCTGTCTCGCGCTCGCGCCCGTGGCCTGGCTGCTGCTCGGTGCCCGGCGCGCGATCGCGGCCCAAAGCGTCACAACACCCGTCACCTCGCCCGTCATTCCGCCTGGCGCCCCACCCGTCACATTGCCCGCCGTCCCGCCGGCGCGCGTCTGGCTGCGCGACCCGGTGTTCCATGCCCTGCTCTGGAGCTATGTCATCTGCGGCTTCACGACCTCGGGCGTGATCGAGGTCCACCTTTTGCCCTACGCCACCGCGTGCGGCTTCCCGCCGCAGCAGTCGACCACGGCCTACGGTATTCTCATGGCGTTCAACCTCGCCGGCATGATCGCGGCCGGCTGGCTGGCCGACCGCATGCACCGGCCGCTCTTGCTCGGGATCATCTACATCGTGCGCGGGCTGTCGTTCCTGATCCTGATCGATATTGTCGGCGACCTGCCCAAGCTGCTCGCGTTCGCCGTCGTGTTCGGGCTGTTCGACTACGCGACCGTGCCGGTGACCGCCAGCCTCGTGGCCAGCCACATGGGCCTGCGCGTGATGGGGCTGGTCATGGGCGTGCTCGCCGCCGGGCACGCGCTCGGCGCGGCGCTCGGCGCGTTCCTGGCCGGCGTGCTCTACGACGCCTTCGCCCAATACCTGTGGGTGTGGCTGGCCGCGCTGGTGCTCGCCATCGGCGCGGGCTTCATCAGCTTAACGATCCGCGAACGGCGGCCGGGCGCGCCCTTGCCCCAGCCGGCTTGATGCCCGTCACCGACGACCCGCGCCGGGGCATCGCCTACGTGCTCGTATTCGGCGTGCTGATCGTCGGCATGGACGCGCTGGTCAAGCACCTGACGACGCTCTACCCGATCGCCATGGTGATCTGGGCGCGCTACGTGTTCCACGTGGCGACGACGCCGCTGCTCGGGCTCGAAGGCGGGGTGCGGGGGCTGGTGGCCACGGCGCGCCCGGCGCTTCAGGTGGCGCGCTCGCTCTGCATGTTGGGGGCGACCGTGACGTTCTTCGGCGCCCTCGCGTACATCCCGCTGGCCGACGCCATCGCCATCAGCTTCGTGGCGCCGTTCCTGATCACCCTGCTTGCCGTTCCGTTGCTCGGCGAGCGCATCGGACCCCGGCGGATCGCGGCCTGCGGGCTTGGGTTTCTCGGCGCCCTGCTCATCATCCGGCCCGGGTTCGAGGAACGCCATTGGGCCTATCTGCTGCCGCTCGGCACGGCCGTCGCCTACGCCTTCTACGGCATCCTGACGCGCCGCCTCGCCGCCGAGCGCCCGACCACGTCGCTCTTTTACACCGCCTCGATCGGCGCGCTCGTTTCCAGCGCGTTCGTGCCGTTCCATTGGGTCGCGCCCGACGCGACCGGCTGGCTGCTGCTGGCGGCGGTCGGGGTCGTCGCCGCCATCGGGCATCTGCTGCTGATCAAGGCGTACCGCCTGGCGCCGGCCTCGGTGATCGCGCCATTCGCCTACCTCGACATGGTGTGGGCGACGCTCTACGGCCTGGTCCTGTTCGACGACTTCCCCGACGCGCCGAGCTGGCTAGGGGTCGCCGTCATCGTCGCCGGCGGTCTCTACGTCTTTCGGCGCGAGGCGCCGGCGCGCGGGGAGCCGGGATGAGCGATCACGCCAAGGGCATCCTTCTCGCGCTGGTCACCGTGTTCGTGTTCTCGGCGTCCGACGCCATGGGCAAGATCGTCGCCGAGGCCGAAGGCGGGCTGATGGTGAGCTGGTCGCGCTTCGTGTTCGCACTGATTGCCCTGCCGCTCGCCTTCCCCCACCGCATCGGCGAGATGGTGCGCACGAAGGAGCCGCGGTTGCAGGCCTGGCGCTCGATCGTCGTCATCGGCGCCAACACGATCTTCTTCGTCGGCCTGCGCTATCTGCCGCTGGCGGACGCGGTGGCGATCGGCTTCGTCGCTCCGTTCCTGACCACGGTGCTGGCGATCCCCATGCTCGGCGAAAGGGTCGGGGTCCGCCGCTGGACGGCGATCGTCGTCGGCTTTATCGGCATGCTCGTCATCGTGCGTCCGGGGTTCGCGGATCGCGACTGGATGTACGCGCTGCCGATGGTGTCGGCGACGTTCTGGGCGTTCTACGTCGTGCTCACGCGCAAGCTCGGTTCCAGGGAATCGCCGCTGACCACCCTGTTCTACACGCCGGTCGCCGGCGCGATCGCCATGACCATCGCCGCGCCGCTCTACTGGACCTGGCCGACCCCGGGGCACTGGGCGATCCTGGTCGCGATCGGCGTGCTCGCCACCGTCGGACACCTGGCCCTGATCCGCGCCTATCGCCTGGCGCCGGCCTCGTTGCTCGCGCCGTTCGGGTACTTCAGCATCGTGTTCGCGACGGTGCTGGGATTTCTCGTGTTCGACACGTTGCCCGACGTCTGGACCCTCACCGGCGCGGCCATCGTCGTCGGCAGCGGCATCTATGTCTTCCACCGCGAGGCGCGCGTGCGTGCAAGCGCCTGATCGAAGCCCTTCGCCCCCGCGGGTATTCAGCCGCGCGGTGGCAAGGTTCAGTTCGTGCCGCCGGTGCCGGTCGTGGTGGGTCCGCCGGGGCCGTTCGTGTCCGAGGTGCCGGTCGTGCCCACGGGGCTCGAATTCGTGGCCGCTATCGCCAGGGCCAGGCCGACCACGACCAATGCGCCGATCCCGAGCCAGGTCGCGCCTTGGCCGATGTCGAATCCGCCGGACTGCCCCTCGACCACGCTGCCCTCGTCGCTCGCGGCGCTGCCGGTTTCCTCGGTCTCCTGGGCGAATGCGGCCCCACCGTGGGCCAGGGCCAGCGCCAGAGCGGCGGCGGCGGCAGTCAGGGCACGGGGCAATGTCGAAGCCATGGCGATCGCTACATCCTCGGCCCGAAGATTATGGGCATCTAGATAGCACGGCGCCCGCCCGGACTCCTATAGGCGCCCTTACGGCGTCCCACCCGAGGCGCCGGGTATCAGGGCGCCGAAATCCTGACCGTTGAGCGTGACCCCGGTCGGCTTGATCTCGATGCGGTAGTCGAGCACCGCCTCGCCGTCCGCGTCGCTCCCGGGCGCACCCAGGCCCTGCAACACCGTCAGGAACACGGCCGCCTCCTGGGCGTGCGGGTCGTTCGTCGCGGCGACGAGCGCCGCTATCGCACGATCGAGCCGCCGGGCGGTCACCTCGAACGCGCCGACGACGTCGCCGGTCGCGCTCGGATCGCCGACCAGGCTGCCGGAGCCGTGGGCTTCGGCGCCGGCGACGTCGATGTCGATCGCGGCGACGCGCAGCTCCGTGCCGGCCTCGACGAACAGGGCCGGCAGACCGGCGAGCAAGGTGTCGGGTCCGGCGTCCGGGTCCGCGAACGCGGCGAGGAAGGCGCCGAGCACGGCGACGTAGATTCGCGCGGCCGGCAGTCGTTCGACGGCGAGATCCAGGTTGAACGCCTTGGGCGCGAGGGGCGACGCGGCGTCGCCGGCGAGCGCCAGTCCGTCGTGGCGATAGCGCAGCTCGAGCCGGGCGAGCGGACTGTCGAGACTGTTGACCGCGAAGGCGAAGCCCAGCCCGGCGAGGTACATGCTGCTTACTCCGGTCGGGTCGGCCAGGCTCACGTCGCGCATCGTGAAGTCCATGCTCGCGTCGCCGACGATGTCGCCGGGCGTCGCCGGCAGGAACGACAGATCGGGCGCACCGCCGGGCGCCGTGCCGCCGGCCCCCGACTCGACCGACTGGGCGATGCTGGCGGCGCCTTCGTTCAAGCGGTTGAGCAGGCCGTAATCCAGGCCGCGCACGGCACTGGTGCCGCTGATCGAGCCGATGGCGAGCAGGCGCTGGCCCTGCCGGTTGTCGACGGTGAGGCCGTCGAGCGAGAACGCGCTCGGCCCCGTCACCCGACTGCCGCCGACGGGCACGAGCGCCGCTTCGTAAGCGATGGTCGCGGCGCGGAACTCGATGCCGAAATCGGGGATGCTCAGCACCACGTCGGCCAGGCCGAGGCGCTGATCCAGGTACCCGCCGAGCAGCGGCGCCCAGGTGCCCGTGAAGCTGCTCTTGCCGAAGGTGATGTGCGCGAACTCCGCGCCGGAGCCGTCGTGCACCGTCACCAGGGCGGGCCACGCCATCGTCACCAGATAAGTCGAGGACTCGCCAGGCGTCACGTCGAACTCGAGCGTGTCGAGCCTGACCTCCACGCCCTCCTCGATGCCGACCAGGACCAGACCCGGCATCGCGACGTGGAACCTCGATCCGGCCTGCTCGATCGTGAGCGCCGCCATGCGGATCTCGGTGCCGTAGGGGGCCATGCGCGTCAACTCGGCGACGATCCGGTCGTAAAGCTCGCGCGCCTCGGGCGTGAGGTCCGGCGCCGGCGGCGGAATCACGACGCGGCCGATCCGCGGCATGCCGGCGCTCTGCGGCGGCTCGGCGTTCGCGGTCGCGCCGGGTTGCGCGGGTTGCGGGGCGTCCGGGATGACCACGACGGGTGGTGGCGGCGGGAAGCGCACGGCCAGGAACCTCGCCGCGTCGGGGTCGCCCGCTTCGGCGGCCTGCTCGATCAGGGCCAGCCCGCGCTTCTCGTCGGGCGCGATCCCGAGCCCTTCGAACAGCATAAGCCCCAGGCGGGTTTGCGCGGCGGGCAGATCCTGGTCGGCGGCGGCCTGATACCACCTGAGCGCCTCGACCAGGTCCAGCGGGGCGCCCCGGCCGAACTCGTAGAACCGGCCGAGCCGGTATTGCGCCTCGGCGTGGCCGCCGGCGGCGGCGGCGCGGTACCACTTGATCGCCACCGAATCGTTCGCCGCGATGCCGGTGCCGTTCTCGCGCATCAACCCCAGGTGGTACTGGGCCTCGGCGTCGCCTTCCTGCCCGAGCGGCAGGAGCGCCTGCCACGCCTGCTCGAAGTCGCCCGCGCGGTAGGCCTCGAGCGCGTCGTCGAGCGCCCCGGCCGACGCCACGCCACATGAAATTATTGTTAATATTGCGTAAGCGAACAGAATGCGCTTCATGGCCAACCACCTAGGCGGTTCCCGGTCACGATACCACGGGCGCACGGCCGTTCCGACCCGGCGACAACTCTTGCCTGTGACGAGCTAAACATGCGATAGTTCGTGCCGACCATGCCTCAAGGCTCGGTGGTCCGTCCAGGTGCGCTAGCGTACCCAGACGGGCCGTGCCGGGGCGTGACGGAGGAGTGGGGCGGTTCGGCTACCGCCCAGGCTTCGGGTCGCGGATGGTCCGCGGGGTGTTTGCGTGAAGCCTGTCATCGAGTGACTTGGGTCACAGGCTTCGAAGGGCCATCGTGGTATTGAGGATATGGTCCGCGCGTGGAAGCGAAGGACTTCGGTTTCCACGTTTGGTCAGTCAACGGCAAACGGAGAACGATCATGCTGCGCAACGTCATACGAATTGCCAACGCGAAGGCTCGTGCCATTGCTGGCGACGAGTCGGGCGTGACGGCGATTGAGTACGGCCTCATCGCTGCTGCGATCGCTGTCGCCATCATCGTCGCGGTCATCGCGGTTGGCGAAGACATCGAGGAAGTGTTCGAGGACGTCTCGGAAGCTATTGGCTAGGGCTCAAGCACCTAGTTCGACGGTTTCTAGGGCGGGCCGGCCCCCACGGGGGCCGGCCCGTTTTCGTTTCCGGCGCGCTGCGACGCTCGCCCGGACCATCGACGATGGCGCTCAGACGATGACGTAGACCTTGCGCACCGTCTCGGCGACGGTGCACCGCCCGCGCCAGCCGGCTGGGAACCAGGCGGTCATGCCCGGGCCGATGTCGATGATCTCGCCGTCGTCGTGGGCGTAGCGGCAGCGGCCCGCCAGGAAGTGGCAGAACTCCGCGCGCCCGACCTCGCAACGCCAGGTGCCGGGCGTGCACTCCCAGACGCCGCTCTCGGGAAAGCCGTTGCCTGCCCGGCGCAGGATCGCGCCGCGCGTGTGCGATACGGGCTCGCCGATCGGCTGCTCGACCGGGCCCCAGTCCTTGAGCTCGCCGATGGGCAAGGCGGCCGCGTCGGCGATCAGGTCGATGGTCGTCGGCATCGGCGTCAGCCGCTCTTGACCAGCAGGCTGTCGAGCAGCCGCGCGGCCTTGCGCCGCCCGTCGGCCTTGCGCATGTGGGCGCTGGTGGCCGCGAGTTTCTTCGCCATGGTCGTGTCGCCGACCAGACGGGCCAGCGCCTGGCCGAGCTCCGCCTCGCTCCAGTCGTAGCGGTGGAGCTTGAGCCCGTGCCCGGTCTCCTGGACCCGGGTGGCGTTGTCGTGGCCGTCCCAGCAGTACGGCAGGATCAGCGCCGGTTTGCCGAAGTAGAGGCACTCGGTGAAGCTGTTGTTGCCGCCGTGGTGGATGACGGCGTCGACCAGCGGGATGACCGACGGCTGCGGGTAGAACGAGGCCAGGTGGACGTTGCCGGGCGCCTCGGTGTAGGCGGCGATCTGGTCGCCCACGTTCATCAGCACCCTGCAGGGCAAGTGTCCCAGCGCGGCGATCAGCCGCTTCATCAGCTCGACGTCGGACGAGCCCAGGCTGCCGAAGCTGACGTACACCAGTGGCTTGTCCCCGTTCGTGGCGAATGCGGGGATCTGGTACGGCTTCTCCTCGCGCACGCAGCCTTCCAGGTACTGAAAGCGCGCCGCATCGAGCGGATGGCGGCGGCGGAACTTCACCGGCTCGGGATAGAGCAGCAGGTTGAGCCAGGGCGACGCCTCGAAAAACTGGCCTTCGGGATAGGCCGGGTGTCCGCATTGGCCGAGGAAGCCGTTGAAACGGTCGTGGATCGGTCGGATGACCTCGAGGAAGCGCGCCCGGTAGCGCGCGAAGCACGCGCGGTCGTTCTCGCCGCAGCCCGACAGATGCGGCGGGATGTCGGGGTCCTCGATCTCGTTCTCGCTGCAACTGATGATACGCACCCAGGGCGCGGCCGTGCGCTTGGTCGCCGGGAACAGCACCACGTTGTCGATGCACACCAGGTCCGGCTTGATCCCGGCCAGCGTCGCCGGCAGCTCCTTCTCGGCCCACACGGCGGTCTCGACGATCGCGTCCCAGCACGCCTTCACGTAGGTGTCGATCTGCTCGAAGGGGCCGGTGCGGAACGCAGGCAACTGGGCGGTGATGAAGTCCTGCCAGTATTTCGCGCTCTGCTCGGCCGACATCGGCTCCGCCATGTGGATCAGGCGTTCCTCGAAGTCGTACGCGGCGAACGTGCCCTTGAAGGCCACGTCGGCGACGAACACGCACGTATGCCCCAGCTCGCGGCAGGCCTGGGCGATGCCGACGGAATTGAGCGCGGGGCCCAGCGCCGCCTCGGGAAAGAACACGATCGTCTTCGCCGCCATGAAGCCCCCTCCTCGCGCCGTTCCCGGAAACTAGCGAACCGGCGCGCGCAAGCAAAGCGCCGCTTCCGGGCCGCGGGGCGCGACGCTATGATTCCGACACTCGGGAGGGGACGCCATGCAACGCTATTTTCCGCAGGACGAGTACGAGGCGCGCTGGGCCAAGGTGGAGGCCGAGCTCAAGCGTCGCGGGCTCGCGACCGCGGTCATCTGGGGCCGCTCCGGCGGCACCTACGAACGCTCGGGCGACGTGCTGTACCTGACCGGCTATTACGGCACCGGGTCGGGGCAGGGGCTGGATACGCCGATCACCACGGCGCGCTCGTTCGCCTCGGTGATCTTCGCGGCCGGCGAGATGCCGGAACTCATGGCCGACGATCCGGGGCCGAACCCGGCGCTGCTCGCGACCGACCGGGTGGGCTGGAGCCGCAACACGATCCAGGGCACCGCCGACGTGCTCAAGCGGCGCGGGGTCAAGGGGCCGGTCGCGCTGGTCGGCTCCGATTTCCTGCCGATGAAGTACTGGGCGATGCTCCAGGCGGCGACGCCGGAGATCGCGTGGCGGATCGAGGACGACCTGGTGCGCAAGGTCCGGCTCATCAAGAGCCCGCGCGAGCTCGCGGCGCTGCGCCACGGCGGCGAGACCGCGAGCCGGGCGCTGACCAGGCTCATCGAGGGCCTGATCGCCGGCAAGAGCGAGGCCGAGGCCGCGGGCGAGGCGGCGCGCGAGGTGGTGCGCGGCGGCGGTCACGTGCACATGATCCCGGTCAGCCACGGCGATCTGATCAACTACTTCGTGCGCGATCCGCTGGCCGGCTACAGCCACGACAAGCCGAAGTCGGGCGACCTGGTGCGTGGCTGGGTCTACGGGCCGATGTTCCAGGGCTACTGGATCGACCCCGGCCGCACCGCGGTCGCCGGCCGGCGTCCGACGAATTCGCAGAAGGACTTGGTCGAGGCCTGCGCCAACGTAGTCGACACCCTCATCGCCATGATCAGGCCGGGGGTGCCGCTCGCCGATCTGGCGCGCGAGGGCGACCGGCTGATCGCGGCCGCCGGCGGCGAGAAAGACCAGGCGGCGGAGAAGTTCCCGCTCTACGGCCACGGCATCGGGCTGTTCTTCGAGAAGCCCTACATCTCGAGCCTGATGGGCGAGCCCGGCGACGTCTTCCACGAGGGCATGGCCATGGGCGTCGAGGCATTCCTCGCCCGCTCGGGCGTCGGCGCCGCCGGCTTCGAGCAGAACGTCATCGTCGGGCCTCGCGGCGCCGAGCTCCTGACCACGACCCCAATGCTGTGGTGGTGAGGACCGGCCTGGGCGTCACGGCGCCGGCGCGAGCGCGCGGCGGAATTCGGCCGCCAGCATCTCCGCCTCGGCGATCTCGTCCTCGCTCAGCGATTCCCGGATCAGGTCCAGGTTGGCAAGCGCGCGGCCGTTGCCCGCGTCCGCCGCCAGCCGGAACCACATGTAGGCCTGCACGGCGTCGGCGCCGACGCCACGCCCGGCGGCGTACAGCACGCCCAGATCGTTCTGGGCCTCGCCGTTGCCGGCCTCGGCCGAAAGCCGGAACCAGCGCGCGGCCTCGGCATCGTCGCGCGGCACCCCGTCGCCCCGGCCGTACATGAATCCCAGGTTGTACTGCGCCTCGGGCAGTCCCTGCTCGGCGGCGCGACGGTACCAGTCCGCGGCCTTGGTCAGGTCGCGCGGCACGCCGTCGCCGTCGTCGTAAAGCGTGCCGAGCGAGAACTGCGCGCCCGGGTGCCCGGCTTCGGCCGCCTTGAGGAACCACGCGTAGGCGCGCATCGGATCGCGCGAAACCCCGAGCCCGCGTTGATAAAGCCGGCCAAGTCCGTATTGGGCGTTGCTGTCGCCGCCGTCGGCCAGGGTTCGCCAGATGGCCTCGGCGTCCTCGTAGCGCCCGGCTTCGAACGCCGCCAGCCCCGCGGCGAAGCTGGAGGTCTCGGTCGCGCCGGCCGGAACCGCGGCGAGTGCCGCGACAAGGACGATGGCAAGGACGGGCCCGGCGCGCATGCGCCGAACCTAGGGCGCGAGCGCCGGGCTGAAAAGTCCAGCCGGGTCCGGGCGAGGCGCCCGGCGATGGATCAGGCGGCGACCGCTTCGGTGGTCGTGAGCGTGTCCCGTGCCGGGCCATGCCGGCCCTTGGGCATCCTGCCACGCAGTCCGCTCAACTTTTCCAGGCCGGTGCGCAAGGCGTTGCGCTCGCGAACGTCCTCGCGATCCACAACCATCATCTCGCTCAGCCGGTTCTCGGCCATGTCGATGAGGAGATCGAGCTCACGCGAAGTCCAAACCATGGCACCCCTCCTGAACATGCGACTTGAACGTCAGGCATGATCCCCATGATTCAGGCTAATAAATGAATAAGTCATTAACCAAGATGACTCGGGCTAGGATCCTGAGAGGGTGTTGCAATTTTGCAACACACGCTCGGCCGGGAACAGCAGCTTGGCGATGGTGCCCAGACCAGGCGCGCTGGCGAGCTCGAGCCGGCCGCCGTGCAACTCGATCAGAGAGCGGGTAAACGGCAAGCCGAGCCCGGTGCCCTGGTGGCGCCGGGTGAGCGGTTCCTCGAGCTGCACGAACGGTTCCAGGGCGCTGGCGATGTCCTCGGCCCTCATGCCCGCCCCGGTGTCCTCGACCGCCAGGCTGAGCCCGCCGTCGACCTCGTGGCGGGCGCGGACCGTCACGCCGCCGCCGGGGGTGAACTTGATCGCGTTGGACAAGAGGTTGATCAGCATCTGGGCCACCCGGCGCTCGTCGGCCGAAAGCCGGGGCAGATCGCCGGGGATGTCCTCGACCAAGGCCACGCCGCCCTGGCGCGCCATGGCGTCGATGAAGCGGCGGGCACGGCCCACGACCGCCGCGACCGTCACCACGCCGTCGTTGAGCTTGAGCTTGCCCGCCTCCGCCTTCGAGAAGTCGAGGATGTCGTTGATCAGGCTCAGCAGGTGGCGGCCGCTGTCGTGGATGTCGCGCACGTACTGCGTGTATTGGGGCGCGCCGACGGGTCCGTAGAGCTCGCCGATCATGATCTCGGAGAACCCGATCACGGCGTTCAACGGCGTGCGCAGCTCGTGGCTGATGTTCGCCAGGAACGACGACTTGGCCCGGTTGGCCGCCTCGGCCGCCTCGCGCGCCGCGCGCTCCAGGGCCTCGGCGCCGGCCAGCGCGGCCTCGCGCCGCTTCAGCCCGGTGATGTCCGTGTAGACGCTGACGGTACCGCCGTCCCGGGTCCGCTGTTCGTCGATCAGAACCCAGCGGCCGCCGGCGATCGGCTGCTCGAACGCGCCCCGCCGCTGCCGATGGCGCCGCAGCCGCTCCGCGATGCGGGTTTCGCGCTCGGGCTCGGGCAGATCGGCGTAGGCACCCGAGGCGCGCAGCAAGTCCTCGAAGGACTTGCCGAACGCGTCGTTGCCGACGACCTCGGGGAACATCTCGCCGAGCCGGCGGTTGCTCAGGATCAGGCGGTCGTCGGCGTCGAACAGGGCCAGGCCTTCCGAGATCGCCTCGACCGCGTCGACCAGGCGTTTCTGCGCGTCCTCGGCCCGGCCTTCCGCCGCAAGCTGCGAGGTGATGTCGGTGCCGACGCCGCGGAACCCGGCGAACCGGCCGCCGTCGTCGAACACCGGGACGGCGGTCAGCCGGCTGGTGCGCTTCTGGCCGTTCGGGGCCGTGCTGCAAAACACCTGGTCGCGGAACGGCGATCGGGTCGCCGTCGTCGGGGCGCCGCGTTCGCCCGTGAAGCCGCCGATCTCGAATAGCGTCCGGCCCTTGAGCGCCGCCGGTGGTTGACCCAGCGCCGCCATGGCGCGCGGCGACAGGCTGGTGAAGCGGAACTCGGCGTCGACCTCCCAGACCCAATCGGACAACAGCCGGATCAGGTCGTCGAGCCGGTCGCTCAGGATCTCGGCGTGGCGTTCGGCGCGCGTCCGCAGGGTGATGTCGCGGTAATGCCCGCCTACGGCGACGACGACGCCGTCGTCGTCGACGATCGGGGTATGGGTCGCGGCGTAGAGCCGGGTCGCGTCGCCCAGCTCGACGGTGATCGTCTGTTCGACCGCGCGCCCATCGGCGATCACGCGGGCGGCTTCGTCGGGCGCGCTTAGCGCCTCGGCCGGCGTCCCCGCCCGGGCGCGCAGCGCCCGAAACGCCGCGTTGGCCAGCAGGACGCGCCCGTCCGCCGCGGCCAGGTACATCGGCTCGGACGAGGCCAGGATCAACTCGGCCGCCAGGGCCGGCGCCTCTGACTCGCCGATGCCGGTCGCGCGCTGCCTAGACTGTGGCTTCGATCTTGTTGAGGGCATGCTGGTACTGCGGGTCGCGCCGCCAGCGCCGGGCAACGGCCAGCGCGTAGTCGGGGCGGATCTGGCGGTAGGCCGCGACCGCCGCGCGCACAATTTCGTCGATGTCGTCGCCGTCGCGGCGGGCTGCCTGGCGCACCAGCCGGACCATGGCCGTGAAGGTCCGCTCGTGGAACTTCGCGGCGCGGCAGGCGATCGCCAGGGCCTCCGGGCCGGGTTCGAACAGGATGCGGCGCGCGAGCCGCGGCTTGAGCTCGAGCAGGCGGGCGAGCCCGGCCTCGAACAACGGCATCTCGCCGTTCTTGAGGAACTCGAGCAACACCGTCTCGTTCAGGCTCTTGGTCGCGTGGAGTTCGCCGACCATGCGTTCCGCGCTCGACATTCCGCGGTCCGGGCCGCGGTCCGGGCCGCGGTCCGGGCCGCGGTCCGGGCCGGCATCGCCGAACTCGTCGCGCGCGGCGGCGGCGATGGTCTCGTCCAGGAGCTCGGCGTCGATGTCGTGCATCGTGGCCAGATGGTGGCGCAGCGCCGCCGACACCCACAGGTACATCCGGCGCGCGAGTTCCTTCGGCAGGTCGCGCCGGCGCACCAGCGGTTCCTGCAAGGCGTCCACCTGGCGCGATTGCTCGACCAGGTATTCCATCATCGCGGCCGAGACGCGGGCGTTGTCGTTGCGCAGCAAGGCCACGACCACCTCGGTGTCGCCGGTGTTGACAAGGGCGGCGCTCACGTCCTCGCTCAGGTCGCGGCGCGCGGCGATCGCGATCTGGTGGGCCTGGGTGCGGTGGTGGACGATCTCGATCAGGTCCGCGTCGGCCAGCACCGTGCTCGCGACCAGCAGGGGGTAGGCCACTTCTATGTCGTCGCGGGCGATGGCGACGACCAGGTCGTGGGGCGCGCGTGGGTTCCCAGCCAGGCGTTCGGCCAGGTCGCGGCGGACCGAGGCTTCGACGTCGCCCACCAGGCGACGCAGGATGTCGCCCATCAGCGAGCGCTCGCGCTCGGTCAACGTGTCGCCGGTGTCGAACAGCAAGTCGCGCACCGTGTCGAACAAGGCGATGCGGCCCTCGTGCGAGCGTCGGCGCGCGAGCGCCAACAGGGCGTCGAGTTCGGCGGATGGCGCTGGGCCGGGATCGGGGTCGAGCGGCGCAGCGGAAGCGGGCGGTGGTTCGGTCGAGATCGTCTTGCCAGACATGACGGATGCGTCTCCACGGCGGCGCGGCTTCCCCGCCAAGCGTCGCCTGTCTCGCTTAACAGGGGCTTAACCTGACCCCTCGTCCGGGCCGGGCCATTTGTTCTAGACTGCGGGCATGACAGCGCGATTCGCCGCGATCGCCGTGGCCGTGGTCGTAACAGGGGCGGCCGTGGCCCAGGAGGCGCCGGCGACGTACGGCGGGGCCATGGCGTGGTACGGCCGGGGCGTGGCCGCGGGCGACGCGGACGCCCAGTATCTAGCCGGCTACCGCGCGGAAACCGGCGTGACGGGCGCCCCGGACGCCACCGAGGCTGAACGGCTTTATGGCCTCGCCGCGGCGGCGGGCCACGACGCGGCGGCCTATCGGCTGGGCCGGCTCCGGCTCGAGCGCGGCGATGGGCCCGGCGCGCGCCAGGTCTTGCTGGTCGCCGCCGGGCACGGACACGCCGGCGCCCAGTCGCTGCTCGGCTACCTGCTCGGCCGTGACGCGGAGGGTCCGGACGGGCTGCGCGAAGCCGCGTACTGGCTGGAACGCGCGGCGCGCGCCGGCGATGCCACCGCCAAGCTCAACCTGACCCGCCTCGCGCCCCGGCTCGACGAGGCCGACCGCGCCGCGGTGGCGGCGCGTCTGGCCGGTCCGTGAGCCGGGCGATGCGCTCCGGACGACGCCCGGGATCGGGCGCGCTCGCGCTCGCCCTCGGCTTCACCGTCCTCGTCGCCACGCGTGCCGACTCCGCCGGGTCCGGGCCGGACCTCGCGGCTCTGGCCAGCGCGTCGGTCGTGCGCGTCGTCGTCGACGAGGGCTACGGCTATCGCCCCCGCACCTCGCTCCGCATCGAGCCGATCGAGGGCATCGCCCTGCCGCTCGCGGAGCTCGCCGTCGATCTGCTGGTCGGGGCCGGCGTCGAGCCGGTCGGAGCCGAGGCGTCGGCCTACGACGCGACGCTTCGGATCGAGGCGCGCGGCGAGGCGCTCGGCACGCTCTACTTCGACACCGAAACCCGGTTTCTGTACACCGGCGCGCAACTGCGCGGCGCCTTGGCTCTCGAAGCCGGCGACGGTCAGGCGTACCGGGTCGCCTTCGTCGGCCAGATCCAGCGCCAGCGCCGGGTCGAGCGCGACCTCGGCTACTCGATCCCCGATAACGCGCCGTTCCGCGAGGCGATGTCGGCTCCGGGCTCCTACATCGATCGCCTGGTCGAGCTGGTCGGCGCGGTGTGGGGCGTGCCGGCGCTCACCGCCGCGCTCGAGGACGGGGATCCGAGCCTCAGGCCGGCGGCCGCGCGCCGGCTCGGCGACCTCGGCGACATGGCGGCGGTCGCGCCCCTGATCGCGGCGCTCGGCGACGGCGACGGCGCGGTGCGCTGGCAGGCGGCGTGGTCGCTGGGCCGGCTCGGCGATGGCGACGCGGTGGCCGCGCTGATCGACGTCCTCGACGACCGCAACGCCGACGTGCGCTGGTTCGCCTCGTGGTCGCTGGCCGAGATCACCGGCGAAGGCTTCGGCGACGACCCCGACGCCTGGCGCGCCTGGTGGGCGTCGGTCGGCTCGGCGTCCAACTGACGCTCAGCCTAG
>CAZGYG010000010.1:0-27801 GCA_964530335.1 uncultured Rhodospirillaceae bacterium
TCGTCGCGCTCGACGCCGAGGCCGGCACGGCGATCGTCGAGGCGGGCGTCACGCTCGAACGGCTGCAGGACGCGGCGGCGGCGCACGGGCTCTCGGTTGGCATCGATCTCAGCGCGCGCGGGTCCGCCACGCTCGGCGGCATGGTCTCGACCAACGCCGGCGGGCTCGAGGCGTTCCGCCACGGCGTGACCCGTCACCGCGTGCTCGGGCTCGAGGTCGTGTTGCCCGATGGGCGCGTGCTCGGCGACCTCAAGCTCGTGACCAAGGCCAACGAAGGCTACGACCTCAAGCAACTGTTCATCGGCGCCGAGGGGACGCTCGGCGTGGTCACGCGCGTCGCGCTCGGCCTGGTGCCGCTCGACGCCCGTCACGCGACGGCGCTGGTCGCGTGCGCGAGCGCGGCGGACGCGGTGCGGCTGTTCCGCCGCCTACGCAACGCGCCCGATACCCGCCTCACCGCGTGCGAGGCCATGTGGCGCGGCTACGTCGATGTGGCGTCGCGTGTCCTGGGGCTCGAATCCCTGGTCGCCTTCGCGCCGACGTCGGCGCTGCTCGTCATCGTCGAGGTCGCCGCCGACGATGGCGGTGCGCTCGAGGCCGGGCTCGCCGCCGCGCTCGAGGCGGGCGAAGCGACCGACGCCGTGATCGCCAAGAACGAGGAGGAGCGCGCGCGCATCTGGCGTCTGCGCGAGGAATCGTGGGCGCCGGAACGCGCGCGCCCCCACGGGCTGTGGTTCGACGTCTCGGTGCCCCACGCCGCGCTCGACGGCTACATCCAGGGCGTGTTCGCCCGCGTGCAGGGCATCGACGCGCAATTCGACGTCTTCGTCATCGGCCACCTCGGCGACGGCAACCTGCACCTTTCGATCAGCGCCGGCCGCCCCGTGCCCGAGCACGAGGCCGCGATCGCCGACGCCGTCTACGAGGGGCTTGCGGGGATCGGCGGGTCGTTCTCGGCCGAGCACGGCATCGGGCTGGAGAAGCGCCAAGCGCTCGCGCGCTACGGCGACCCGGCGAAGCTCGCGCTGATGCGCGCGATCAAGCGGGCGTTCGACCCCAGCGGCATCATGAACCCAGGCAAGGTGCTGTAGCCCGGTGCCGTCCGGGCTACGCGCTCGACATCCGCCCCGGGTCCTGCTTCGCCCGTTGGCTGCGGCGGAAGGCTTCGTCCTCGACGATGCGCAGCAGTTCGGGACGCGAAGCGGCGAGTTCCCGGAAGTCGGCGACGTCGAGCTCGAGCAGGATCGTCGGCCGCACCGTCTTGACGGTGGCCGTGCGCGGTTCGCCGGTGATCAGGGCCAGCTCGCCGAAGAAGCTCCCGGCGCCGAGCGGCACGGGGCCGGAAGGAAGGTGGACGGCGACCTCCCCTTCCACGACGAAGTACATGCAGTCCCCCGGGCGGCCCTGGCGAATGACGATCTGCTCGGCGCCCAGGTCGAGCCGGCGAAGGAGCCGCGTCATGTCGGCGATGGTTCCTGGTCCGAGGCTGTGGAACAGCGGCACCCTGGCGACCAGGGCCCAGGTCTCCAGGAACGATTGCCGGCGGATTTCCTGGGCGAACCCGGTGGCGAGGATGCCGGCCCACAGCGCGAACGTGCCGATGCCGCAGATCATCACCGTGCCGCCCAGGAGTCTCCCTATCAACGTCACCGGAACCTTGTCGCCGTACCCGGTCGTGGTCAGGGTCGTCACGGCCCACCACAGGGCCCCGGGGATGCTGCCGAACGCCTCGGGCTGAACGCCGCGCTCGACCAGGTAAGCGAGCGTCGCGGCGAGCACCACGATGATGACGAAGGCGACCAGGACGCCGACCAGGGCGCGACGCTCGTTGCGCACCACCCGGCCCACCAGCCCGGCCGCCGGCGTGTGACGGAGCAGCTTGAGAATCCACAACGCGCCGAACAGGCGCGCGTCGCCCGACATGCCAGCGACCAGGGCGATCGGCACGGGGACCGCCGCCAGCAGATCGATCACGGCGTAGGGCGAGGCCGCCCAGTGCAGGCCGCGCGCGATCGGGTCGGCCGGTCCGCCGGTCTCGCCGGACGCTGGCGCCCGGGACGCGAGGCGCCAGCGCGCCACGTAGTCGGCCAGGAACAGGACCGCGACCGCCAGCGCGACGCCGCTGAGCACGCCGCCATAACGGCCGGCGAAGGCGGGCATGGTGCCGAGCAGGACGGCGCCGACACCGAGGGCGATGGCCAGGACTTCGAGCGTGACATAAAGCCTGGCGGGCCAGCCGTGTGAGCGGGGCCCGAATGCGCGCGAGAGTACGCTGTCCGTCAAGGGGCGTTACCTCGCCGGGTCGTCGCGCGACCACGCCGTCACCGGGCGCGGCGCCGCTGCGCCATCGACGCGGACCTCGTCCACGTTCTCGTCGAAGAAGGCGATCCGGCCCTTGATGCGCGCCGCCTCGGGGATCGGGTCCGGGTACGACCAGGCGATGTCCTCGAACCGACGATCGCCCACCCGCGCGTGCCAGTAGCGCGCGGTCCCCTTGTACGGGCAGCGCGTGGACTTGTCCGAGGGCGTGAGCAAGTCCAGGCGCACGTCCGACTCCGGGAAATAGTAACGGGTCGGCAGCCCGGTCTCGAACAGGAAGCGCGTGTCGGTCGAGCGCGCCACGACCTCGCCAGCCAGCACGACCTCGACCGGGCGGCGCGAGGCGAGCACGTCGACGCGCTTGTAGGGATCGCGGGCGTGGACGAAGACCTCGTCGTCCTCCTCGTACCAGTGGTCCACCCGGTTCCAAAAGAACGCCACGTAGTCCTTGATCTCGGCCACTTCGGGGAACGGGCTCTCGTAGGTCCAGACCGCGTTCTCGGCCGTCCGCCCGTCCACCGTCACGGTGAAGTATCCGGCGTTGCCCTTATACGGGCAGTACGTTCGCTGCTCGGTCGGCGTCAGCAGGTCCATGCGCACGTCGGCGCGCGGGAAGTAGTAGACGGGCACGTGGTCGGTCTCGAACAGGTATTTGGCGCGGATCGAGTCCGCGATCGTCACGCCACCCTGCACGACGCGCAGCCGGCGCGGGCACGGCTCGAAGTGGACATCGTAGTCGGGCCGCTCGGCGTAGCCGCCGCTCGCGCGCGGCCGGGTTTGGGCAATCGCCATGGCTTTCTCCTTCGCGCGGCGTGGCGAGGCCACAGTCTAACCCGGATCGGGTGGCTCCGGCCGCTCAGCCGCCCTTGGGCCCGGGCGGCAAGGGACCGCTCGGCGGCAGCGTGCCTTCGGCGTCGTGCTGCTCGTCGCCCCGGAGCGGCGGGTTGAACACGCTGATCAGGTGCAGATCGGTGATCGCCGTCATGCCGTGCCGGTCCTTGGGGCCGACGATGTACATGACCCCGGGTTCCAGCGAAACCACGGCGCCGGTCGTCAGATCCGTGACCTCGCCCTTGCCGGAAAGCACGTAGTTCGCCTCCCAATGGTGCTTGTACCACAGCACGTTCTTCTGCCCAGCGGCGAGGTGGACGTCGGAGATGGTGAACCCCAGGCCGTCGTCCTGGGTCAGGAAGCGGAGCGTGCGCGCCGAGCCGTTGGCAACCACCTTCTCGCGCCCCGCCGCCTTCAGTCCCGCGTAGGTCTTGACGATCATGCCGGTTCCCTCCCGCTCGGTCGACGGTGGCCGCTTGCGACGGCCACGGCATCGTGTGCATACAAGACGGTGGACGCGGGCGGCAAGGGGAACGGGCGATGAAAATCCACGACGACCTGCGCCGGCAGGTCGACTGGCCGCAGCCGTTCCCGCCCGAGGAATACGCGGCCAGGCTTGCCCGCGTGCGCGCCCAGCTCGCGGCCAAGGGCCTCGACGCCGTATACGTCACCATCCCGGCGGACCTGACGTGGCTCACCGGCTACGACATGATCTGGTACCACGGCCGCAACATGACCGGGCTCCTGGTGCGCGCCGATCGCGACGAGACCGTGTTCTTCGACTACGCCGGGCACGTCACCCTGGTCTCGACGACCCCGGAAATCCGCGAATCCGCGTGGTACGCGCGGGGCGACGTGGCGGACCACATCAAGGTCATCGGCGAGGCGCTGGCCCAGCGCGATTTGGCCCTGGCGCGGATCGCGCTGCAGCCCTGGGGCTACTCGCCCCACGCCACCGTGATGGACGCCTTCGCCCACCGCCTGGCGGACGGCGGCGCCAAGGTCACCGACGGCAGCCAGCTCGTCGAGGAACTGCGCCTGATCAAGTCGCCGCTCGAGATCGCGGTGATGCACCGGGCCGCCGCGATGGCGGACGAGGCCATGGCGGCGGCGCGCGACGCCATCGCGCCGGGCGTCATGGAGACCGAGCTCGAAGCCGTGATCATGGGCTCGCTGATGAGGAACGGAGGCGGTTACCCGGGCATCCGCACCATGATTGGCACCGGCCCGCGCGCCGGCACCCACCACAGCCCGGCGCAGCACCGTAGGATCAAGCGGGGCGATCTGGTGTTCATGGATTTCTGCGCCTCGCTCCACCGCTACCACGTCAACCTCAACCGCACGTTCTCGCTGGGCGAACCCGATCGGCGCTGGACCGACTTGATGGCCAAGTCGGCCGGCTGCATCGACGCCGTGATCGCCGAGGTCCGGCCCGGCGATCCGTGGAGCAAGGCGGCGAAGGTCGGCGAACGCTACGTCGATGACAACGGGCTGCGCCCGTATCTGTGGTGGGTCGGCGGCTACGCCCAGGGCATCGCCCTGCCGCCCGACTGGTGCGGCACCTACTGGGTCGAGCCGCGCGCCGGCACGCCGGACCGGCCGTGCGTGCCGGGCATGTTCTTCAACTACGAGAACCAGTGGGACGTGTGGGAGAACTGGCCGGGCGGCTCGGGTGCCGCGTACATCGAGACGTTCGAGATGACGGCGGGCGGGCTGGTCGTGCTCTCGAAGCTGCCGCGCACGCTGGTCGTGGTGTAGGCGGGGCACGAGGCTTCGCGCGGCCGGAGTATTCGTCGTAGGCTCGCCCGCTACCGCCGGGGGAACGCCATGCAAGACATGCACTTCAAGTCCGCGAGGCAGCTCGCCGCGCTCATCCGCGCGCGCAAGGTCGGCGCGCGCGAGCTGCTCGAACACACGCTCGCGCGGGTCGAACGGCATAATCCCCGGCTCAACGCCATCATCGCCTTCGACCTCGAGCGCGCGCGCAAGGATGCAAGCGCGGCGGACCGCGCCGTGCGTCGGGGCGATCGGCTCGGGTCGCTGCACGGCGTGCCCATGACCATCAAGGAATCCTTCGACGTCGAGGGCCTGCCGACCACCTGGGGCGTCGAGGCCTACCTCGACCACCGTGCGGAGACGGACGCGCTCGCGGTCAAGCGCTTCCGCGCCGCCGGCGCCGTGCTGTTCGGCAAGACCAACGTCCCGGTGATGCTGGCCGACTGGCAGACCTTCAACCCGATCCACGGCACCACGAACAACCCGTGGGACCTGACGCTCATCCCCGGCGGCTCGTCGGGCGGCTCGGCCGCGGCGCTGGCCGCGGGGCTCACCGGCATCGAGGCCGGCAGCGACATCGGGGCCTCGATCCGCAACCCGGCGCACTACTGCGGGGTGTACGGCCACAAGCCGACCTTCGACATCTGCTCGCGCAAGGGCCAGGCGCTCGGCGGGCGGGTCTCGTTGTCCGACATCTCGGTCGTCGGCCCCATGGCGCGCAGCGCCGACGATCTGGCGATCGGTCTCGGCGTGATGGCCGGCGCCGACGACATCGACGGCCGCGGCTGGCAAGTGAAGCTGCCCGCCGAGCCGCGCTCGCGGCTGCGCGACTTCCGCGTCGCGATCATGCTCGACGACCCGGTGGCCGAGGTCGACCAGGCCGTGATCGCCCGGCTCGAGGCGCTCGCCGTTTTCCTGCGCCGCGCGAAGGTCAAGACCAGCCTGACCGCCAGGCCGGCGCTCAATAGCGCCAAGGTCCAGCGCCTGTACGTCGCGCTGCTGCGCGCCGCCACGTCCGGACGCCAGAACGACGAACAGTTCGCCGCCAACGTCGAACGGGCGCGCACCCTCCGCCCCGACGACGAGAGCTATTTCGCGCGCATGACGCGCGCCAACACGATGTATCACCGCGACTGGATCGCGCTCAACGAGCGGCGGCACCGCATGCGGCTGGTGTGGGACGCCTTCTTCCAGGATTGGGATCTGCTGCTGTGCCCGGCCGCGTCGTCCGCCGCGCACCCCCACGACCAGGCGGGCGAACGCTACGAGCGCACCATCGCGGTCAACGGCAAGCGGGTGCCGACCACCGATCAACTGTTCTGGGCCGGCTATTCGGGCGTGGCGTACCTGCCGTCCACGGTCGCGCCGTGCGGCTTCACGCCCGAAGGCCTGCCGGTCGGCGTGCAGATCATCGGGCCGCAGTACGGCGATCTGCGCTGCCTCCGCTTCGCCCAACTGCTCGAACGGGCCTGGCAGGGCTTCGTGCCGCCCAAGGGCTACGACTAGCGGTCAGCGGCCGGCCGGCCACGCGGCCGTTCGCCGGGTCCGCGCAGCCGGCTCATGAGGTCTTCGGCGGTGATGACCCCGCCGGGCGAGATGGCGACCCCCGCCTCGCTCAGCAGCCGCGCGATCCACGTGTTGCACGTGTTGAACAGGTGGAACCTGCCGCGGGCGGGGTAGAACCAACTGTCGCGGTAAAGCCCCGGCGCCACGGGTTCCGCTGGTCCCGTCGGCGGCCGGTCGAACGTGGCGTCGAGGGCGTCGACGAGCACCGCCATGTTCGGCCCTGCCAGCGGAATGGCTATGATCTCCATCGACGGATGAACCTCGGACGGCGGCCCCGACAGGCCGGCCAGATGGATGACCGCGGGCGACGGTGTCAGCGCGGCCGCCAGCGCCATGTCGAGTGTCGGGCGCGGGTGCGGGTAGTACTCGCGATCGCCCCACCCGAACTCGAGGAACCGGGCGTCCGCCAAGGCCGCCGCCTCGGGAATGCGCCCGGGCGGAACGTCGTCGCGGGCAAGGACCAGCCCGGTATGCCAGCCGTTGCTGATGACGAAAAAGATCGCCTCGGCCTCGGGCGGCTCTTCCGCGTAGGCGGGCGAGAGGGACGGCCCGGTCACGAAGCCGGCAAGCCACAGGCCGAGCATCAGAGCGATCGGGCGTCCCATGGAACGATCCTACCAGGATGGGTCGCAACGCGCGCCGCGCTCGAACTGCGTCACGATCCCCTTCGGTGTACATTCCGGTCCGAACGACGACAGGCCGGAGGGGACCGGAACCGAGATGCGTCTGGTCGTAGCTCTCGTCGTGCTGGCCCTGGCCGCGTGCGCCGGGCCAGTCGTGCCGGCCGCGCCACCTGCTGTGGACCCATCGGTACTCGGCCTTGCTTCGCCGCTCGAATGCGTGCCCTATGCCCGCAGGGTCTCCGGCATCGCCATCCAGGGCGACGCCTGGACGTGGTGGGCCAAGGCGGAGGGTCGGTACGCGAGGTCCGCGTTGCCGCGCGAAGGCGCCGTGCTCGTGTTCCGCCGCACGGATCGGCTGCCGCGGGGCCACGTCGCGGTCGTCACGGCCGTAGCCAGCGGCACGGTGCGCGTGGCCCACGCCAACTGGACGCCCGGGCGGATCACGGAGGACGTGGCCGTGATCGACGTCTCGCCCGGCGCCGATTGGACCCGCGTCCGCGTGTTCAACGCAGCGACCGGTTCGTTCGGGCGGGTCTACGAAACCGACGGCTTCATCCTGCCGGACACGACGACCGCCGGCCTCTGAGCCGCGGCGCCGGTTCAGAGCTGCCAGCGCCGCACGCCCTCGGGCAGCGCCAAGCGCCGCCACATGCCCTTGACATCGGCGACCAGCCCGCCGGGCGCCAGCATGCCGGCGATGGCCTGGCCGTCGAGCCCCCGGTACGCCTTGTGCGCGACCGCGCCGACGACGGCGGCGTAGTCCCGCGCGGCGTCGAGCCCGGGCAGCAGCGCGATGCCGTAGCGCAGCTTGGCCTCCGCCGGGTCCGCGATGGGATCGTGCACATCGACGACGTGACCGCGGCCGCGCAACGTCTTGACCACGTCGATGACCCGGGTATTGCGCAAATCCGGCACGTCCTCCTTGAACGTCAGGCCGAGCACGAGCACGCGGCCGGGCGGCGCTCCGGCGCCTTCGGCCAGCGCGTCGGCGATGGCCTCGGCGACGACGTAGGCCATGCGGTCGTTGATGCGGCGCCCGGCCAGGATCACCTCGGGCCTATGCCCGACCTCCTCGGCGCGGTACGCCAGGTAGTAGGGATCGACGCCGATGCAGTGGCCGCCGACGAGCCCCGGGCGGAACGGCAGGAAGTTCCACTTGGTCGCCGCGGTGTCGAGCACGTCGTGAACCGAAATGCCGAGCTTGTGGAAGATCACGGCGATCTCGTTGACGAACGCGATGTTGATGTCGCGCTGGGCGTTCTCGATGACCTTGGCCGCCTCGGCGGTCGCGATATCGCGGGCGATGAAGACGCCGGCTTCCGTGATCGCGCCGTAGATCGCGGCGAGGCGCGCCGTGACCTCGGGCGTCTGGCCGGCCACGACCTTGGTGATGCGGTCGATGGTGTGCTCGCGGTCGCCGGGGTTGATGCGCTCGGGCGAATAGCCGAGGAAGAAGTCCCGCCCGCAGACGAGCCGCGCGTGGGCCTCCAGGTCCGGGCCGCAGATCGTCTCGGTCACGCCGGGATAGACCGTGCTCTCGAACACGACGATCGCGCCCTTGGCCAGACGCTCGCCCACGGTGCGGCAGGCGAAGCGCAGCGCGCCGAGGTCGGGCAGGTTCTGGTCGTCCACCGGTGTCGGCACGGCGACGATGAACACGTCGGCGCCGCGCATCGCATCCGGATCGTCGCTCACGGCGAGCGTCGAGGCGGCGAGGTCCGCCGGGTCGACCTCGCGCGTGCGGTCGCGCCCGGCGCGCAGTTCGGCGACGCGGCCTGGATCGGCGTCGTAGCCGACGACCGGGAAGTGCCGCGCGAGCGCCACGGCGAGCGGCAGGCCAACGTAGCCGAGGCCGATGACGGCGAGGCGAGGCGGGGAGGCTTGGCTGGGGACCATGGACCGTCCACGAACGTGGGCGGCGCATGTTAGCCATTGCCGGCGAACCGGCAAGGCGCAATTGCCACGGCGCGCGGGGCCGCGCGCGGAGGTTAGACCAACCCGAGCACGAGCGAGGACAGCGTCACGACCGCGACGACGATCCAGGTGGCGGAAGCGTGCTTGCCGCCGCCGGCCTCGATCCGCCGCGCGAAGTGGCGCGCGCCGAGGATCTCGGTGCGTTTGATCGCGTTGCCAGCGAAGACAAAGAAATAATCGCTTCCCGTGCGGTCAGTCATGGCGGCCTCAGGACGCAAGAGCACATCTGCGATCCCGACAATGCGCGCCCATTGACCAAAAATTAGTTAACAGCGACCGGTCCCCGTGGACCGGCGCGGCCGACCGGGTTCAGGCCAGGTACGGCGCGTCCTCGCGCACCTCGATCAGGGTCGGGCCGGCCGCGGCGAAGGCGGCCGCGAGTTCGCCCTTGAAGTGATCCAGGCTCTCGGCGCGCACCGCCCGGCAGCCGAACGCGCGCGCCAGCATCAGGAAGTCCGGGTTGTGCGGTGAGGTCGAAACCGGCGCGATGCCGCGCTTGACGAAGCCGTCGCGGATCTGGGCCAGCGCGTCGTTGTTCCACAGCACCACGGCGAGCGGGAGCTTGTGCTCGACCGCGGTCGCCAGCTCCTGGACGGTGAACAGCAGCCCGCCATCGCCCGCCAGCGCCACGGCGGGGCGTTCCGGCTGGGCGAACTTGGCGCCGATCGCGGCGGGCAGCGCGAACCCCAGGGTGCCGTACCCGACCGGGAACATGTAGCTTTGCGGGCGCACGCACGGAAAGAAGCCGTAGCCCGTGTAGACGATTTGGCTCATGTCGGTCATGACGAAGCCGTCGGGGGGCAGCGCCTCGCGCAACGCGCCGAGCACGCGCAGGTGCTTGCGTTCCAGCGCCGTCAGGTCGGCGCGCGCGGCCGCCCGCGCCCGGGCCACGTCGCTCGCGGCGATCCCGGGGCCGGCGGCGTTGCTCGGCTCGATCAGCCGCGCGAGCGCGGCCAGCGTGGCCCCGGCGTCGCCCCGGATGGCGACCTCGGGCGCGTAGTCGCGCACCAGCACCGCAGGGTCGATATCGACCCGGATCATCTTGCCGCCGAGACGCAGCTTGCCCTCCGACGCCCACAGGTCCGTCTCGGCCAGCTCGCTGCCGACGACGAGCACGACGTCGGCAGCGGCGACGAAGGCCTGGGTCGGTTCCCGTTCGAGCGTCGATTCGAGCACCAGCGGGTGGCCGTCCGGGACGACTCCCTTGGCCGCGATGGTCGGCACCACGGCGGCGCCGAGCTTCTCGGCCAGGCGCCGGATGAGTTCGCCGTGGCGCGCCGCGCCGCCGCCGACCACGATCACGGGGCGCTTCGCCTTGACCAGCAACTCCGCGGCGCGGCGGACGGACTCGGCGTCGGGGGCCGGGGCGGCGGCCATGCGCCGGGGCGTCGGGGCGAACGACGCGGGCGCCGCGATGACATCGAGCGGAATCGAGATATGGACCGGGCGCGGCCGCTGGCTGGTGAACACGGCGAAGGCGCGGGCGACGAGTTCGGGCACGTCCTCGGGATCGAGGACCACGGCGCTGAACGCCGTGAGCGGGGCCGTGACCGCGTCCTGGGCCGAGATTTCGTGCAGCCGCCCGCGCCCCATGCCCAGATCCCGCCGCTCGGCGACGCTCGAGACCACGAGCATGGGCACCGAATCCGAATAGGCCTGGCCCATGGGGGTCGCCGCGTTGGTGACACCGGGTCCGCTGATCAGCAGGCACACGCCCGGCCGGCCCGAGACCCGGGCGTAGCCGTCGGCCATGAACCCGGCGCCCTGCTCGTGGCGCACGCCGATGTGGCGGATGCCGATGGCCGCGAGGTCGCGGTAGAGCTCGAGCGTGTGCACGCCCGGCATGCCGAACACGGTGTCGACGCCGTAGGCATTGAGCAGCCTCATCAGGGCGACGCCGCACGTCACGGTCTCGGTCATGGCGGCCCTCCCTCAGCCATGGGCCGCGTCCAGCGCCTGCTCGATGGTCACGCCGGGCTAGTCCTTGAACTGGCTCTCGCGCCAGCGCAACGCCGCGCCGAGCCCCTCCTTCGCGGTGATCTCGCGGAACGTCCGGTAGGTCTCGGTCTCGGAGGCATCGAGCGCCGCGCCGGTCTCGACCCCGTAATCGAGCGCGGTGCGGAAACCCGCGATCTCGGCGCCGCGGTTGATCGCGGCCTTGGTCGTCTTGAGCCCTTCGACCGAGATCGCCGCGCAACGGCGGGCGTAGCGCATGGTCTCGGCCTCGAGCCGGTCGTCGGGGAACACCCGGTTGACCATGCCGATGCGCAGCGCCTCGTGGGCGTCGATCAGGTCGCCGGTGTAAAGCAGCTCGCGCGCCTTCTTGAGCCCGACGATCCACGGCATGATCAGCGCCGGCGGCGCGGTCGAGAAACGGATTTCCGGCTCGCCGAAGGTCGCGTTGTCGGCGGCGAAGGTGATGCAGCACATCATGGCCAGCTCGCAGCTTCCGGCCAGGCAGTAGCCGCGCACCATGGCGATGACCGGCTTCTCGCATGTCCACGGCGTCAGCTCGAAGTCGACGCAGGCGCGCAACATGGCGCGCATCGACATCGGGGTGCGTCCGCCGAAGTGCTCGCCCCAGGGGAACTTGAGATCGTAACCGGCGCCGAAGTTCGGTCCGACCCCGCTCAGCACGGCGACGTTCACGGCCGCGTCCGCGTCGGCGGCCTTCAGCGCGGCCGCGACCTCGCGCATGACGTCGGGGTTGATCGAGTTCATCTGCTTGGGCCGGTTGATGCGCACCTGGGCGATCCGGTCCTTGGTCTCGACGAGGATGAGTTCGTACATACGAGTGTTCCCCCTGGGTCCCCAGATTACGCGATCTCGCCCGTCGTGACGGTATCGCCGACGATCAAGGCATCGACGGCGACGACGCCACGCCCGACCGGGCGCACGATCAGTGGGTTGACATCGATCTCGGCGATACGATCCGCGTCGCGCTCGATCGCCTGGGCGAGCGCGAGCACCGCGGCGACCAAGGCCTCGACGTCGCCCGCCGGCCGGCCCCGATAGCCGGCGAGCAGGCGGCTCACGCGCAGGCCGTCGATGGCCTGGCGCACGTCGTTCTCGTTGACCGGCAGCAGCAGGGTGCGGGCATCGTGCACCAGCTCGGCCAGCACGCCGCCGGCGCCGATCGTCAACGCCATGCCGAACAGTGGATCGCGGCGCGCGCCGACGATCAGCTCGGCTACGCCGTCGCTGACCATGCGTTCGACGATGAAGCCGTCGAGTCCGGGAATGCGCGCCATGGCCCGCGCGGCGATCAGGGCACCCTCCGCGCTGCCCACGCCGAGCGCGACGGCCCCCACGTCGGACTTGTGCGCGAGCCCCGCGCCGCACCCCTTGACCGCGACCGGGAAGCCGAGCGCCGCCGCGGCCTCGGCCACGGTGTCCGGGTCCGGGGCGAACCGGCCCTCGGGCCGCGCGATGCCGGCCCTCTCGAGCCAGGCCTTGCTCGTCCATTCGTCGCGCGCCGTGGCGGGTGCGTTCCGCGTCGGGATCACCAGGCGCGGGTCGGGTCCACCGGCTCCGAATGCGGCGCGGCGCCGGGTCCAGCGGGCGGCGTGCGCGAACGCGGCGAAGGCGTCCTCGATCCCCTGGAGCGTCACGACGCCGTGGGCGGCCAGTTTCTCGCGCACGCGCTTCGGCGCGCCCTCGGGCAGGTTGGTGATGAGGTAGCAGGGCAGGTCGGTCGCCGCCCGCACGTCGATCATGGCATCGATCGCCGGATCGTAGGTCCTGCCCTCGGAATTCACCGGATAGTTGATGACCAGCGCCGCCGCGTCGGTCGGTTCCTTCAGCAAGGTAATCAGCGAGGCCGCCTGGGCCGCCCGGTCGTTCCACTGGGCCATGGTGACGTCCAACGGGTTGGCCGGCGTCGCGATCGCGGGCAGCACCGCGCGCAGCGCCTGCTTCACCTTGTCCGACGGCTGGGGCAGGTCGATGCCGTGGCGTTCCGCCAGGTCGGCGCAGTAGCCCGCGTCGGTGCCCGAGCACGTCTCGATCGAGATGCGGTTGCCCCGGGGCACCGGGCCCATGGTCAACAACTTCGCCGCTTCGAGCAGTTCCGAGAACGAGTCCACCCGCACCACGCCGATGCGCTCGAAGAAGGCGTCGTAGAGCGCGGAGGCGCCGGTCATTGACCCGGTGTGCGACAGCGCGATGCGCTGCCCCATCTCCGAGACGCCGGCCTTGAGCACGACGATGGGGACGCCGCGCTTGTGCGCCTTGGCGGCGGCGGCGGCGAAGGCGCGCGCGTTGGTCAGCCCCTCGACGTAGAGCACCAGGCCGGTGACGCGCTCATCGTCGAGCACCACGTCCACGTAGTCGGCCATGTCGAGCACGGCCTGGTTGCCGATGCTCAACAGGTAGCCGATCGGCAGCGAGCGGTCGGCGCCGACCAGATTGATGGTGATCGTGCCGCTCTGGGCGATCACGGCGACGCCGCGCTCGGGCCGCGCCACCCCGTGGCTGCCAATGGTGACGGGCACGGCGTCGAAGTAGTTGATGGTGCCGATGCAGTTGGGTCCGACCAACGCGAGCCGGCTTCCCGCGGCCTCGGCCAGCCGGGTCTGCATCGCATCGTCGCCGACCTCGGCGAAGCCCGAGGTGTAGATAACGGCCGAGGGCGCGCCCATCGCCGCCAGATCGGCGACGACCCGTATTGCGGTCTCGGGCGCGACCGCGACGAAGGCGGTGTCGGGGACCTCGGGCAGGTCATGCACCGTGGGGACACAACCGACGCCCGCGATCTCGGCGCGCTTGGGGTTGACGGCGAAGACGCGCCCCTTGAAGCCGAGCTCGGCGCAGTAGCGGATCGCGCCGTCGAGCCCGCCGCCGCCGACGAAGGCGATCGAGCGCGCGGCCAGCACGCGCCGCAGATTGGCGCGCCTCGCTCCAGTCGCTTCGGCAAGGGCCGCGTCAGTCACGTTGGGCTCCGCTCGTCGTAGGGGCGCGCGTTTCTACGCCCAGCCGGTGTAGACGTCGAGCCCGCGCTTGCGGATCTGGCCGCCGATGACGACCTTCTGGATCTCCGACGTGCCTTCCCAGATGCGCTCGAGCCGCACGTCGCGGTACAACCGCTCGACCGGATTCTCGCACATGGCGCCGCGGCCGCCGAAGATCTGCAGCGCCTTGTCGACCACCCGCCAGCCGGCCTCGGAACAGAACAGCTTGATGGCGCTGGCCTTGGCGTGGGCGCGCTTGCGTTCCAGCCCGGCGTCGATCTCCGCCGCCACGCGGTAGAGCATGCTCTTGCCCGCCATGATCTCGGTCGCCATCTCGGCGAGCATGAATTCGATCGCCTGGAAGTCGCGGATCGGCCGGCCGAACTGGACGCGCCGGGCGGCGTGGGCCTCGGCCAGCTCGGTGGCGCGGATCGCCATGCCGATCGAGCGCGCGGCGATGGCGAGACGGGCCTCGACGAACCAGTCCTTGGTCAGCTCGAAGCCCTGGCCCACCTCGCCCAGCACGTCGGTCGCCGGCACCTTCAGGTCGCGGATGTCGACTTCGGGATGCCCATGCCCCGACCGCTGCATGAAGCGCGGCAGGCGGCGAATGACGAAGCCCTCGGACTTGGGATCGACCAGCAGCAGGGTGGGCTTCGCCGGGTCGCCGTCGACTACGGTGGTGACGAGCGCAAGCCCCGCGCGCTCGGCGCTCGAAGCGAAGCACTTCTCGCCGTTGACGACGTAATGGTTGCCCTTGAGCACGGCCGCGGTGCTGACCCCGCCCGCGTCCGAGCCCGCGCCGGGTTCCGAGGTGCAGAACGCGACCTCCAGCTCGCCGGCGCACGCCGGACGAAGGAACCGCTCCTTCTGCTCGCGCGAGCCATCGCGCAGGCACATGGGCGGCAGCCACACCCGGCCCCACAGGGCGCCGGTCGATTTGCCGACTTCTTCGTTGACGATCGTCTGCTGCACGATGGTCAGGCCCTGGCCGCCGTCCTCCTTGGCGTGGTTGACCGCGTTCAGGCGGTACGCCAGCACCGCCTCGCGGATCTCCGCCTCCACAGCGGGCGGCAGGTGGTCGTTGGCGTCGAGCTCCTCCTCGTAGGGGTAGAGGTGCTTCTCGGTGAACTCGCGCGCCCGCGCCCGGACGTCCCGGTCCTCGGCGCTCATGGTCATGTCCACGGCCTTGCCCTCCCAGAGCCTTGGGGATCGATGATAGGAAGCCGTCCGCCCGATCCACAACCCACGGCGTGCCGCGCGGTCTGCTACAGTCGGCGCCACGAACGCGGGGAGGGCCACGGCATGACCGACGTTGCCCCAAGCTATGTGCACGGCGCGTCGGGCGCGGTGCTGATCGGCGACACGATCGGCGAGCATCTCGACCGGGTCGTCGCGCGCTGGCCCGATCGCGAGGCGCTGGTCGTCCGTCACCAGGGCGTGCACTGGAGTTACGCGGAACTGGCGCGCCGGGTCGAGGCTTTCGCCGCCGGCCTGCTCGCGCTCGGCCTCGAGCCCGGCGACCGGATCGGCATCTGGTCGCCCAACAACGCCGAATGGGTGGTGACCCAGTTCGCCACCGCCAAGGCCGGGCTCGTGCTGGTCAACATCAACCCGGCCTACCGCGTGGCCGAGCTCGACTACGCGCTCAACAAGGTCGGGTGCAAGGCGCTCGTCGTCGCCCGCGCGTTCAAGTCGAGCGACTACCTGGCGATGCTGGCGGAGCTCGGGCCCGCGCGCCTGCCGCACCTGAAGCACATGATCCTGATCGGCGACGGCGACGCGCCGGGAACCGTCCCGTTCGGCGCGGTCGCGGCGGGCGCGACCGAGGCAAGCCGGGCCGAGCTCGGCCGCATTGCGGCGCGGCTGCAGTTCGACGATGCCATCAACATCCAGTTCACCAGCGGCACGACCGGCCAGCCCAAGGGCGCCACGCTCAGCCACCACAACATCCTCAACAACGGCTGGTTCATCGGCGAGGCCCTGGCGCTGACCGAGCGCGACCGGGTGTGCATCCCGGTGCCGCTCTACCACTGCTTCGGCATGGTGCTCGGCAACCTGGCGTGCGTCACCCACGGCGCCGCCATGGTCTACCCGGGCGAGGCGTTCGATCCGCTCGCCGTGCTCGAGACGGTCGCGGCCGAGCGCTGCACCGGTCTCTACGGCGTGCCGACCATGTTCATCGCCGAGCTCGATCACGCGGAGTTCCGCCGCTTCGACCTTTCCAGCCTGCGCACCGGCATCATGGCGGGCTCGCCGTGCCCGATCGAGGTCATGAAGCGGGTCGTCGCCGAGATGCACATGAGCGAGGTGACCATCGCGTACGGCATGACCGAGACCAGCCCGGTCAGCTTCCAGACCTCGGTCCACGACCCGCTGGACAAGCGCGTGGCGACCGTCGGGCGCGTCCATCCCCACGTCGAGGTCAAGATCGTCGACGCGGAAGGGCGCATCGTGCCGCGCGGCGAGCCCGGCGAGCTCTGCACCCGCGGCTACTCCGTGATGCTCGGCTATTGGGACGACGCGGAGCGTACGGCCGAGGCCATCGATCGCGGCCGCTGGATGCACACCGGGGATCTCGCGCGGCTCGACGCCGAGGGCTACTGCAACATCGTCGGGCGCATCAAGGACATGGTGATCCGCGGCGGCGAGAACGTGTACCCGCGCGAGATCGAGGAGTTCCTCTACCGCCACCCGGCGATCCAGGACGTTCAGGTCATCGGCGTGCCCGACGCCAAGTACGGCGAGGAGCTGTGCGCCTGGGTCAAGCTCAAGCCGGGCCAGGCCGCGACCGCCGAGGACATCCGCGCGTTCTGCCGGGGCCAGATCGCGCACTACAAGATCCCGCGCTACGTCAAGTTCGTCGACGGGTTCCCCATGACCGTGACCGGCAAGATCCAGAAATACGTCATGCGCGAGCAAATGACGCGCGAGCTCGGCCTAGCCGAGGCGAAGACGGCGTAGCGAAGAGGGTCCAGGACCGCTACAGCGCGAGCACGTCGGAATCGACCTTGCCCGTCCTGATTTGCACCGTCCTGGCGAGCTCGAGAACATAGATCCGCCCATCGCCGATGCTGCCCGTAGTCGCCGCGCCGCGCAGGACCTCCACGGCCCGGTCGACGAGCTCATCGGTAACCGCGAACTCGATCTTGGTCTTGGGCAGAAAGCCGACCTTGTATTCGGCGGCGCGGTAGAACTCGGTGTGTTCCTCGCTGCTGCCGAAGCGGCGCACCTCGACGGTGGTGAGCGCCTTGATGTCGAGCTCGATCAGGGCGTCCCTGACGTCCTCCAGCTTGTGCGACTGGATGATGGCGATGACGTATTTCATGTCCGCTCTCCCGGCTTACATCTCGTAGCCGCGTTCACCGTGTAGCGAGATGTCGAGCCCAACCGTCTCGGCTTTCTCGTCGACGCGGAGGCCGATCGTCTTCTTGATCAACACGAGCAGCACCCAGGTGGCGATCGCGCAGTAGGCGATAGTGACGACGACACCCCAGGCTTGCTGCGCGACCTGGCCGGCATTGCCTTCGATGAGGCCCGGCACGCCGCCCACGGCTTCGGACGCGAAGACTCCGGTCAGCATGGCGCCGACGATGCCGCCGATGCCGTGGACTCCGAAGGCGTCCAGGGAGTCGTCGTACTTCAGCAGGCGCTTCAGGGTGTTGGCGCCCCAATAGCAGGCCACGCCGCCCAGCAAGCCGATGGCGAGTCCGCCCGCCGGGCCGACGAAACCTGCCGCCGGCGTGATCGCCACGAGGCCGCCGACGGCGCCCGAGATGAGGCCGAGCCCGCTCGGCTTGCCGCGCAGCACCCATTCGACGACCATCCACGACAGGGCCGCGCTGGCGGCGGCGATCTGCGTCACCGCCATCGCCATGGCGGCGCGACCGTCGGCGGCCAGCGCCGAGCCCGCGTTGAAGCCGAACCATCCGACCCAGAGCAGGGCGGCGCCGACGACCGAGAGCACCAGGCTGTGCGGCGGAAAATGCTCGCTGCCGTAACGCAGGCGCTTGCCGATGACGACGGCGGCGACGAGGCCGGCAACGCCGGCGTTGATGTGAACGACCGTGCCGCCGGCATAATCGAGCACGCCGTCGCCGGCCAGAAACCCACCGCCCCACACCCAGTGGCAGACCGGGGCGTAGACGACGAGAACCCAAAGCGCGTTGAAGGCGAGCATGGCGGAGAACTTCATGCGGTCGGCATACGCACCCGCGATCAAGGCCGGCGCGATCACGGCGAAGGCCATCTGGAACATCATGAAGACCGACTCCGGGATCGTGCCCACGGTCGAGTCGACGGTCATGCCATTGAGAAACAGCCTGTCGAGGCCGCCGATGAACGCGTTGCCCTCGCTGAAGGCGAGACTGTATCCCGCGATCATCCAGACCAACGAGGCCAGCGCGCAGGTCGCGAAGCACTGCACGAACGTGGCCAGTACGTTCTTCTTCCGCACAAGCCCGCCGTAGAAGAGGACCAGGCCCGGGATGGTCATCAGGACGACGAGCGCCGTCGACGTGAGCATCCATGCGGTATTGCCGCTGTCGACATCGCCGTCCTGCGCCCACGCCGACGGCGCCATCAGGACGACGGCGGCAATCGCCTGCGCGCCGACCCTGTTGATCCGCCCCCAGACGGCGCGGCGCATCGTGAAGAGCAAAGTCATGGCCTCTCTCCGCTCCAGTGATCGTCGAGGTGTCGGGATGGCGTGGTTGCTCAGACGCTGTAGTACATCTGGAATTCCAGCGCGCTGGTCGTCGTCTCGGCAAGGTGCAGCTCCTGACGTTTGAGATGCAGGTACGCCTCGATCATGTCCTCGGAAAACACATTGCCCTTGAGAAGGAAGTCGTGGTGCATCGAGGTCTCGCGCACCGCCTCGCGGAGACTGCGACAGACGGTCGGCAGGCCGACGATCTCGTCCTCCGGCATCTCGTAGAGGTTGCGCTCCAGAGCCTTGCCCGGGTCGATGCGGTTCTGGATGCCGTCGATGCCCGCCATCATCATGGCCGCGAAGGCGAGGTAGGGATTGGCCGCGGCATCGGGGAAACGCACCTCGACGCGCTTGCCGCCGGGGTTGTCGGCGTGCGGGATGCGACATGAGGCCGAGCGGTTGCGCGCGGCGTACGCAAGGAAGACGGGGGCCTCGTATCCCGGCACCAGGCGTTTGAAGCTGTTGGTCGTCGGGTTGGTGAAGACGTTGATCGCGCGACCATGTTTGATGATGCCGCCGATGTACCAGAGCGCCTCCTGGGAGAGCCCCTGGTAGGCCTCGCCGGCGAAGATCGGCTTGCCTTTCTTCCAGATCGACTGGTGGCAGTGCATGCCCGAACCGTTGTCGGCCATGATGGGCTTGGCCATGAAGGTCGCGGTCTTTTCCCGGGCTTCGGCGACGTTGTGCACCACGTACTTGTACTTCTGCACGTTGTCGGCGCTGCGGACGAGGGTGTCGAACTTGATGCCAAGTTCGTGCTGGCTGGGCGCGACCTCATGGTGGTGCTTCTCGACGCTGACGCCCATGCTGAGCATGCGCAGCACCATGTCGCTCCGCATGTCCTGGCTGTGGTCGACCGGCGGAACCGGGAAGTAGCCGCCCTTGGGTCCGGGTCGGTGGCCGCGGTTGCCCCCGGAATACTCCTTGCCCGAGTTGTACGGGTCCTCGGTCGAATCGAGGTAGTAGAACGAGGCGTTCGGCGTCACCGAGAAGCGCACGCTGTCAAAGACGAAGAACTCGGGTTCCGGACCGAAATAGGCGGTGTCCCCGATGCCGGTCGAGGCGAGGTATTCCTCGGCGCGCCGCGCCACGCCGCGCGGGTCGCGGTTGTAGCGCGCTCGACTGGCAGGCTCGTGCACGTCGCAGACGATGACCAGCAGGTTCTCGGAGAAGGGGTCTTTGACGCAAGTCTCGAGCTGCGGCACAAGCAGCATGTCGGACTCGTTGATGTCCTTCCAGCCGGCGATCGACGAGCCGTCGAACGGCACGCCCTCGGTGAGAAACGCCTCGGTGATCGTGTCGCGGTGCTGCGACAGGTGCTGCCACTTGCCCCTCAGGTCCGTGAACCGGAAGTCCACGAAGTCGACGCCGTCACCCTCGATGCGCGCGACGATTTCCTTTGCGGTCGTCATGATTGGGATCCCCCCGTCCGGCCTGATCGCGCGGTACGGTAACGATTGAACCCCGCCATCACAACCACGCGCGAACTCGGCCTGGCCGAGGCCGACACGGCTTAAGGGACACGGGCCATGACCGCGACGCTCGTCGAGCCGCCGGATCGAAATATGCTCCCCGGCGACACAAGTGTGATCCCCGTCACAGTTGAAGCACCGGCCCGTTCAAATCGCTCCTTAGGGTCAGTTGGCCGGAGGTGTATGATGTTCCCGGATAATGCCCATTGTGTGCGGGTCTTAAGCCCTGCGCGGGGAGGGCATTGTGGCTGTCAAGAAGGGCACCTCCGCTGCCAATACCCTAAGCGGGACCAGCGGCGTCGACACGCTCATCGGGCTCGGCGGCAACGACACGCTGCTGGGTCTGAGGGGCGCGGTCGCGGCGTCCGACGTCGTGATCGTGTGAGGTTTCGAAACCCGGCATGTTGCCTAGGTTGGGCGGATCGCCGAACCGTTCGATGCGATGCTCGCGGGCTCGCGTTCCTCGGTGTTGCAGGGGGCTTGGACGTTGATCATTTCCGCACCCGGACCAGGTAACGCCGCCCCGAGTTCGAGCGCGCCGCCCCCGGGCGTCGTTCTGGCCCAGGCCGATTCGCTGTCCGCCGAGACAGCGATCGGGCGGGTCGTCACGCTCGACGGCGAGGCGACGGCCTTGCGTGCCGACGGCACGGTGGTCGCGCTGTCGGGCGGCACGCCGATCGGCCAGGGCGACGTGATAGCGACCGGGTCCGGCGCGGCGCTGGCCATCGAGTTCGTCGACGGCACCTCGATATCGCTCGGCGCCGACTCGCGCCTGGTCATAGACGAGTTCGTCTACGACCCAGGTGGCACCGGCAACGCGGCTGCATTCTACATGGTGCAGGGCATCTTCGCCTATGTATCGGGCGAGGTCGCGCATTCGGAAACGGGCGGAACCGTGCTCGCCACCCCGGTCGCGACCATCGGCATTCGCGGCACGACCTTGGCCCTTCGCGTGCTGGCGGTCGGCCTCGATTCCCTGATCGCGCTGCTGCCCGACGAGGACGGCGAGGTCGGCAGGGTCACGGTATCGACGCTCGCCGCCTCGATCGTGCTCGACCAGGCGAACGAGGCGACACTGGTGTCCAGCGAGATCCTGGCGCCCAGCCAGCCCTTCGCGCTGTCCGAGGTCCAGCTCGCCGATCTGTTCGGCACCGTGCTCTCGGCGCTCGGCCTCGCGCTGGCCCGCGACGACACGGGAAACGACGACGCGCCCGACGGCGACGGCGTGGACCGGTCCGACGACTCCGTACATCGACCTCGTGTGGCAGGGCTGGAACGTCGCGGCCGATCTGTCGATACAGCAAATCGCCGTGGTCTCCGGCGCGTTGGCGATCTCGCAACTTAGCATCGTCGGCATCGCCACGCTCCCCGGCGGCCAGACGGTGGCGGCCATCGGCGGCATCGGCGACGACGACGACGTGGTGTTGCTCATCGTCGACGCCGAAAACGTGGTGGTCGGTACGCCCGGCGATGACAATCTCGATGGCACGGCCGTCAAGGACTTCATCCTGGCGGACGCGGGCAACGACACGCTCACGGGCGACGCCGGCGACGACACGCTGTTCGGCGGTTCGGGCAACGATCTCCTGGACGGCGGCGACGACGACGACCTGCTCGCCGGCGATGGCGGTATCGTTGGCGACTTGGGCAACGATGTCCTGCTCGGCGGCGACGGCAACGACACGCTGCTCGGCGGGTCCACCTTCAGCATCGCCGGCCTGGGCGCGGGCCAGGACACGATGGACGGCGGGGCGGGCGACGACATCCTGGCGCCGGGCCCGGGCGTCGATACGTATGACGGCGGGCCGGGCCGCGACACGTTCGATCTGTTCGACGCGATCCAGGGCGCCGACATTGATCTCCAGCTCGGCGTGGCGTTCGACGACGGCTTCGGCAACGCGGAAACGTTCAGCGGGATCGAGGACGTCCTCGGTACCGCGTTCAGCGATGCGATCCGGGGCGACGGCTTCGCTAACGGGCTGTTCGGCAACGAAGGCAACGACCTCCTCGCTGGCCGAGGCGGCGACGACGCGCTGCTCGGCGGGGAAGGCCAGGACGTGCTGATCGGCGGTCAAGGCACCGATGTTCTGTCCGGCGGCGCGGTGCCCGGTGACGGCGTTTTCGACGTGTTCGGCTTCGTCGCGCCGGGCGACGGCGGCTTCGTGGCGAACCCCGGCCCGCCAGGGTCGATTGCCGGCGACATCATCCTCGACTTCACCTCGGGCGAGGACGTGATCCAGGTCGATCCGTCCGGGTTCGCGCTGGCGCCGGGCCCTCTCGAGCTCGGCGACACCTACTCGATCATCGGCAGCGCGTTCGACGGCAGCGACGCCGGGGCCAACGCGGCGTTCGACGCCGGAGCGCCCACCTTCGTCTTCTCGACCGACGATGCCACGCTTTACTACGACGCCAACGGGTCCCAGCCCGGCTACACCGTGATCGCGACGCTGGCCAACGACGCGACGCCCGCGGCCGCCGACATCGTCGTCGAGGCGGGTCTGGCGTAGCAGAGTGCTGAAAAACCCCCGACGGCGTCATTGCGAGGAGGCCGAAGGCCGACGCGGCAATCCAGACTACTGCGGAATTCCGTCATTCTCCTGGATCGCCACGGACGCTACGCGTCCTCGCGATGACGAAAATGCTGCCTGCTCAACACCCCTATGTGAACGTGCCGGGCTCCGGCGTCACGTCCAGAGCTCCTCGATGCGGGCCCGGTAGCGGTCATAGACCTTGTGCCGGCGCACCTTGAGCGTCGGGGTCATCAGGCCATTCTCGATGGTGAATGGCTCGTCGGCGCTGGCGAACCGCTTGACCCTCTCGACCGCCGAGAGGTTGGCGTTGGCGCGCTCGACGGCGGCGGCGAGCGCGCGGCGCACCGCCTCCGGGTTGCGGTGGTCGACGCCGGCGGCGCGCAGGCGGTCCTGGTCGGGCACCAGGAGCCCGACCAGGTGCGGCCGGCGGTCGCCGAACACGGCGGCCTGGGCGATCTCCGGCTCGAGCGCAAGCGTGCCCTCGACCCGCTGGGGCGCCACGTTGTCGCCGCCGGAGTTGACGATGATGTCCTTCTTGCGGTCGGTGATGACGAGGTGCCCGTCCTCGTCCAGACGGCCGATGTCGCCGGTGTGCAGCCAGCCGTCGACCAGCGCGTCGCGGGTCGCCGCGTCGTCGCCCCAGTAGCCCTGCATGACCAGCTCGCCGCGCACCAGGATCTCGCCGTCCCCGGCGATGCGCACGTCGACGCCCTCGAGCGGCGGCCCGACAGTATCGATCTTGTTGCGCTCCGGCAGGTTGACGCTGATCACCGGCGCGGACTCGGTCTGGCCGTAGCCCTGGAGCACGCGCAGCCCGAGCGCCAGGAAGAACATGCCGACGCCCGGGTTGAGCGGCGCGCCGCCCGAGATGAACGCCTTCAAGCGGCCGCCGAAGCGCTCGCGCACCTTGGCGCGCACCCAGCGATCGAGCGCCCGGTCGAGCCACCGCTCGGCCAGGGTCAGGCTGCGCGGCGCCAGGTACTGCCGGGTGCCCAGCCGGAGCGCCAGCTCGAACGCCTGGCGTTTCAGTCCGCCGGCCTTGTGTACCTGGCCGACGATGCGCTCGCGCAGGACCTCGTAGAGCCTGGGCACGCAGGTCACCACAGTCGGCCGCACCTCGAGGAAATTGCGCGCGAGCTCGCCCACGCCCTCGGCGAAGTAGATCTGCGCCCCGATCGAGCACGGAAACATCAGCCCCGCCGTATGTTCGTAGGCGTGGCTCAGGGGCAGGAACGACAGGAACACCTCGTCGTCGAGCCCGATGGTACGAAACACGCGCCGCACGGCCTTGACGTTGTGCAGGATGGCGCCGTGGCTCAGCATCACGCCCTTGGGCGTGCCCCCGGTGCCCGAGGTGTAGATCAGGCAGGCGAGGTCGTCGGGCACGCGCGAGCTTGCCCACGCCCGGGCGTCCCCGGGGGCCCTGCGCCCTTCGTCGAGGAAGTCCGACCATGCCATCGTCAGCCTCCCGGCCGGGGGTGTCCGCGGCGGTTCCATCGTGACGACGATTTCGACCGTCTCGGTCAGGGCGGGGAACACCCGTTCGGCCAGCCGCGCGCTCGAGACGATGACGGCGCGGGCGCCGCTGTTGACCAGAACGTGGCGGTGGTCGGCGGCGGTGTTGGTGGTGTAACAGGGCACCGTCACCGCTCCCGCCGCCATGATGCCGAAGTCGGCCAGCGCCCATTCCGGCCGGCTCTCGGCGACCAGGGCGACACGATCCCCCGGCTGGATGCCGAGCGCGCGCAGCCGCCGCGCGATCGCTTCGACCGCGGTCGCGGCCTCGGCCCAGCTCGTGGCGCGGTACGCGCCGTCGCGCTTCGCCCACAGCCAGGGCGCCTCGCCCCGGCCCTCCGCCTGGTCGAAGAACATGGCCGCGAGGTTGGGCCAGGGCCGCTCGGGCGATACCGCGCTCATGGGCGCCAGTCTAGCCACGGCGCGGGCGGCTGTGGATAGCCGTGTCGGCTTGGCCGATCGGGCACCGGCCCGTATCCTCTGCGTGCAGGGAGGCGGCACCATGGCGGCACGGTCGAACGGTTCGGGGCCCAAGGGCCCGGGGGATCTCCCGGTATGGGATCTGGGCGATCTCTACCCGGGGCCCGAGTCCAAGGCGCTCGCGCGCGACCTTGCCGCGGCGGAACGGGACGCCGCAGGCTTCGAGAAGCGTTACGCCGGCAGGCTCGGCGGCCTGACCGGCGCCGAGTTCGGCGCCGCGATCGCCGACTACGAGCGCCAGAACGAGCGGCTGGGGCGCATCGGCAGTTACGCCTACCTCTACTTCTGCCGCGACGTCGATCGGCCCGAGACCGGCCGCTTCTTCCAAACCATGCAGGAGCGGACCAACGACATCTCGACCCGTCTGTTATTCTTCCAGCTCGAGATCAACCGCATCGACGACGCTCCGCTCGAACGCAAGCTCAAGGATCGGGCGGCCGGCCGCTATCGCCCGTGGCTGCGCGACGTGCGGGCGTTCCGGCCCTACCAGCTCGGCGACGACGTCGAGAAGATCCTGCACGAGAAGGCCGTGGCCGGGGCCGAGGCCTGGACGCGCCTGTTCGACGAGACGGTCGCCGGGCTGCGGTTTGGCCTTGGCGGGCGCGCGGTCACCGAGACCGAGGCGCTGGACGCACTGAGCAACCGGGACCCCGCGCTTCGGCGCGAGGCGGCGGTCGAGCTCGGTCGCGTGTTCAACGCCAACGCGCGCACCTTCGCCCACATCTACAACACCCTGGTCAAGGACAAGGAGATCGAGGACCGCTGGCGCGGGTTCAAGCGGCCGATCTCGGCGCGCAACGTCGACAACCACGTCGAGGACGAGGTGGTCGACGCGCTGGTCGTCGCCGTGCGCCGGTCGTATCGCCGGCTGTCGCACCGCTACTACGCGATGAAGGCGAAGTGGCTCGGCGGCTCGGCGCTCGACTGGTGGGACCGCAACGCGCCGCTGCCCGAGGTCGAGGAGGACGTCTACTCGTGGGCCGAGGCGACGGGCACGGTGATGGATGCCTACGCTGCGTTCTCGAAGACCCTCGCCAAGGTGGCCGAGCCGTTCTTCGCCAAGGGTTGGATCGACGCGCCGGTCAAGCCCGGCAAGGTCGGCGGCGCGTTCGCCCACCCCACGGTGCCGAGCGCGCACCCCTACCTGCTGCTCAACTACCAGGGGCGCATCCGCGACGTCATGACGCTGGCCCACGAGCTCGGCCACGGCGTCCATCAGGTGCTGGCGGCCGACCAGGGGCCGCTCATGTCGGACACCCCGCTGACGCTCGCCGAGACCGCCTCGGTGTTCGGCGAGCAGCTCACGTTCCGCAGCCTTCTCGCGCGCGAAAAGGACCGCGCCCGGCGCCGCGTGCTGCTGGCCGGCAAGGTCGAGGACATGCTCAACACGGTGGTGCGCCAGATCGCGTTCCTCGAGTTCGAGCGCCGGGTTCACGACGAGCGCCGCCAGGGCGAACTGACCGCCGAGCGCCTGGGCGAGCTGTGGCTCGCCGTGCAGACCGAAAGCCTGGGCCCGGCGTTCCGCGCCGACGCCAACTACACGGCGTTCTGGTGCTACATCTCGCACTTCGTGCATTCGCCGTTCTACGTTTACGCCTACGCCTTCGGCGATTGCCTGGTGAACGCGTTGTACGCCCGCTACCAGGAACAGCCGCGGGGCTTCGAGGCCCGCTACCTGAACCTCTTGCGCGCCGGCGGCACGCTGCGCCACGGGGAGCTGCTGGCGCCGTTCGGGCTCGACGCCAGCGACCCGCGCTTCTGGGCCAAGGGGCTCGGGGTCATCGAGCGCGCCATCGACGAGCTCGCGGAGCTCTGAGCAACTTGGCCCGTGGCGAGGACAACAGCCTCGGGCGCAGGGTTCGGCGCTACGCCCGGGTGTCGGGCACGGTGGGCGGACTGGCCGCGCGGGTCGGCGTCGGGCGGCTGCTCGGCATCCCGACCGACCGCGCGCGCTTCGCCACCGATCTGCGCGCGGCGCTCGGCGGGCTCAAGGGACCGCTGATGAAGGTGGCGCAGCTTCTGGCCACCATCCCCGACGCGCTGCCCGCCGAGTACGCCACCGAGCTCGCCCAGCTCCAGACCAACGCCCCGGCCATGGGCTGGCCGTTCGTCAAGCGTCGCATGGCGACCGAGCTGGGGCCCGACTGGGAGTCCCGGTTCGCCTCGTTCGAGCGCCAGGCGGCGGCCGCGGCCTCGCTCGGCCAGGTCCACCGCGCGCGGGGCCACGACGGCCGTGACCTGGCGTGCAAGCTGCAGTACCCGGACATGGCCTCGGCGGTCGAGGCCGACCTCGTCCAGCTCCGCCTGGCCTTCGCCGTCTACCGCCGCTACGACCGCGCGATCGACCCTTCGCGCATCCACGACGAGATCGCGGCGCGGCTGCGCGAGGAGCACGACTACGAGCGCGAGGCCCGACACATGCGGCTCTATCGCCGGATGCTCAAGGGCGAGCGCCACGTCCACGTGCCCGAGGTCGTCCCGGAGTTATCGACCCGCCGGCTGCTGACCATGACCTGGCACGGCGGCGCGCCGCTGATGGGCTTCGTCGGCGCCAGCCTCGAACAACGCAACCGGTTGGCTCACAACATGTTCCGCGCCTGGTACGTGCCGTTCTACGGCTACGGCGTCATCCACGGCGACCCGCACCTCGGCAACTACAAGGTCACGCCGGAGCTCGACGTGAACCTGCTCGATTTCGGCTGCGTCCGGAAGTTCAAGCCGCCGTTCGTCGCCGGGGTGATCGATCTCTACCGCGCGCTCGAAACGGGCGACCGGGACCTGGCCGTGCACGCTTACGAGACCTGGGGTTTCACGGGGCTCAAGCCCGAGGTGATCGACACCCTCAACCTGTGGGCCGAGTTCGTCTACGCGCCGCTGCTGGAGGACAAGCCGCGCCGCATCCAGCAGGAAGGCGGCGTCTATGGCGCGCGGGTCGCGAGCCGGGTCCACGCCCGCCTGCGCGAGCTCGGCGGCGTCACGGTGCCGCGCGAGTTCGTGTTCATGGATCGCGCCGCGATCGGTCTCGGCGCCGTGTTCCTGCACCTCAAGGCCGAG
>CAZGYG010000010.1:27901-54326 GCA_964530335.1 uncultured Rhodospirillaceae bacterium
CATGGATCGCGCCGCGATCGGTCTCGGCGCCGTGTTCCTGCACCTCAAGGCCGAGATCAACTGGCACCGGCTGTTCCACGAGCTGATCGCCGGGTTCGGCCTTGATCGGCTCACCCGGCGCCAAGCCGCCGCGCTCGAGGCGTGCGGCCTGCCACCCCCGGATTAGGCCGGCAGTTCCGGCATGGTGGCGCCGAAGCTCGGGCGGGCCGCCATGCGCTCGTACCACGCGGCGAGCGCCCGGCGCTTCGGCAGGCGCTGCTGCCCTTCCGGCGTCAGCCCGACGTAAAACAGCATCGGCGCCACGAACAGATCCGCCAGGCTCGGCGACGCGCCGGCCAAGTAGGCATCGCCCGATAGCCCGGCGTCGAGCACGTCGAGCGCGCGATCGACCTCGGGCAGGGCCTCGCGGATCACGTCCTCGTTGGTGGGGCGGCCGAAAATTTTCGGCGCTAAGCGCTCAAGGACCAGCTTGGGGCCGAATGGCGGCAGCATGTAGCTGTTGTAGGCGCTGATCCATTGGGTCATGCGCGCGCGACCCCGGGCATCCGCCGGCTGCAGGGCCGGACCGTCGAACGCCTCGTCCACGTAGCGCGTGATCGCCGCGGTCTCGAACAGACGAAGTGCGCCGTGCTCCAGCGCCGGCATGCGCGCGTAGGGGTGCAGGCGCCGGTACGCCGGGTCCTTCAGATCGGCCGGCTTCAGCGTGTAGCCGACTCCCTTCTCGGCCAGCGCCATGCGCGCCGTGCGGACATACGTCGACGCCGGATTGCCGTACAGGACGATGTCGGTCATGCCGCCTCTCCCTTGCACAGTTTGACGAGCCGATCGAGGGCGCCCGACCAGCCGCCCTTGTGGTCGCCGACCATCTCGTCCGAGATCATCGCCTCGTGGGTGACGCGCAGGAGCGTGCCCTTGCCGTCGGGCACGAACTCCAGGGTGACGAGGGTCGGGATGTCGGCGTAGCCGCCGTCCCGCCACGACCAGGTGTAAACGAGGCGCTTGGCTGGCTCGACCACCTTGAACACGCCGGCGAGGTGATATAGGTCGCCGCTCGGGGCCTTCATCGTGATCGCGTACTTGCCGCCCGGGCGCACGTCGAGCGTGGCCCTGGGTGTGGTGAAGCCTTCCGGGCCCCACCACTTGCGCAGCTCCTCGACCTTGGTGAAGGCGCGGTAAACCCGCTCGGGAGGCGCGGCAAACCGGCGTTCCAGTCTCAACGTCTGCGTGGCCACGGCCTCAGCGGTCCTGGTTGCGTTCATCGTGCTTCTCCTCTCGTTCGGTGTTCAGGTGTTCGGCCAGACGATCGAGGCTCTGTTCCCAGAATCTCCGCTGCCGCTCGATCCAGCGCTCGGCGTCCCTCATGGCTTCGCCCCGCGCGCTCAGGTGATGGACCCGCCCGACCCGGCGGCGCGCCACGAGCCTCGCGCCTTCCAGCACCTTGAGGTGCTTGGACACAGCCGGTAGCGACATGGCGAAGGGCTCGGCGATCGCGCCCACGGTCGCCGAACCCCGCGCCAGACGCGCGAGGATCGCGCGCCGGGTCGGATCGGCCAGCGCCGCGAACGTGCGGTCGAGGGCGGCGGCTTGATAGTTAACCATGTGGTTAAATATATGCCGTGCCAACGGCCCCGTCAAGCCCCAGGATTGACCGCTCGGCGATGTCGGGTGGGCCTTACGACTCGCCCTGTTCCAGCAGGTCGGCGAGCTCGGTCAAGCAGTTCTCCCAACCGCCCTGGTAGTCGCCCTTCATGCGCTCGGTCGGGAACGGTCCTTGGTCGACCGTCACCTCGGTCGCGCCGCCCAGCTCGTCGAATCGGACCTCGACCACGGTCTCGATCCCCTGGTACTGGCCTTCGTTGAACGTCCAGGTGTAGCTCAGCCGTTCCGGCGCATCGACGACCCGGTAACTGCCGGAAATGGTGTGCAGCGTGTCGCGTGGCGAGCGCATGTGCACGCGGTAGGCGCCGCCGACCCGCGCATCGAGCTTCGCCTTCGGACAGGTGAACCCCGGCGGCCGCCACCAGCGGCGGAACGTCGCGGGGTCGGTGAAGGCCTGCCACAGCCGATCGCGCGGCGCCTCGAGCAGCCGGGTGACATTCAGACGGAAGCTTGGCTTCTCGGCGCTTCCGCCCGGTTCGAAGGTCAGGGGTTCCATGGCCCGAGCATCGTCGCCCCGTTTGGTCTTGGCAAGCACGGTTCGAGCGGGCATTGTGCGGTCGCGCCGCGAGGGGGGCGCGAAATGCGCATCGGTATCGTCAAGGAACGCCAGCCGGGCGAACGCCGGGTGGCCGCCTCGCCGGACTCGGTCAAGAAGTTCGTGGCGCTCGGCGTCGAGGTGGTGATCGAGGCGGGCGCCGGCGCCAGCGTCAGCATCGGCGACGCCCGGTTCGCCGAAGTGGGCGCGAAGATCGCTGCTTCGCCGGTCGATGTCCTCACCGGGGCCGACGTCGTGCTCAAGGTGCGCCGGCCGCTCGGCGCCGGCGACGGCGAGCTCGACGAGCTCGGCGCCATGCGCTCCGGCACCGTGCTGATCGGTCTCTTGAATCCCCTGGTGCGGCGCGCGGACGTGGCGGCGTACGCCCGCGCCGGCCTGACCTCGTTCTCGCTCGAGCTCCTGCCGCGCATCACGCGGGCCCAGGGCATGGATGTGCTGTCGTCGCAAAGCAACGTCGCGGGCTACAAGGCGGTGCTCGACGCCGCCTCCCGGCTCGACCGCATGATGCCGATGATGATGACCGCGGCGGGCACCATCGCGCCCGCGCGGGTGCTCGTGCTCGGTGCCGGGGTCGCCGGGTTGCAAGCCATCGCCACCGCGCGTCGGCTGGGCGCCATCGTGTCCGCCTTCGACGTGCGCCCCGCGGTCAAGGAAGAGGTGCAGAGCCTGGGCGCGAAATTCATCGAGGTCGCCGCCGGTGACGCGGCCGAGGCCCAAACCGCCGGCGGCTACGCGCGCGAGATGAGCGCGGCCTACCTGCAGCGCCAGGCCGAGGCCATCCACGGCGCCATCGTCAGGGCCGACATCGTCGTCGCGACCGCGTTGATCCCGGGCAAGCCCGCGCCTCGGCTGGTCAGCGCGGCCATGGTCCAGGCCATGAAGCCGGGCGCGATCATCGTCGACATGGCGGCGGATTCCGGCGGCAACTGCGAGCTGACCGAGCGCGGCCAAGTGGTGGTCCGGCACGGCGTCACCATCGTCGGCGAAGGCAACTACGCGTCGCTCGTCGCGGCGGACGCCTCGGCGTTCTACGCCCGCAACCTGGTCAACTTCGTCACCCCGCTCATCGACAAAGCGAGCGGCGCGCTCGCCATCGACTGGGACGACGAGATCGTCAAGGGAACCCTGCTCACCCGCGCCGGCGCCGTCGTCCACCCGCTGCTCGCGGCGGGTTGAGACGGGCCGGCCACGGAGGCACCTCATGGAAGCGCTTGCGGCCATCGACCCGTTCATCTTCCGGCTCACGATCTTCGTGCTCGCCGTGTTCGTCGGCTACTACGTGGTCTGGAGCGTGACGCCGGCGCTGCACACGCCGCTCATGGCGGTGACCAACGCGATCTCGAGCGTGATCATCGTCGGCGCGCTGATCGCGGCCGGCCCCGACGACGCCAGCGTGTCCAAGGTGCTCGGTTTCGTCGCCGTGGTGCTCGCCGCCGTCAACATCTTCGGAGGCTTCGCGGTGAGCCAGCGCATGCTGCAGATGTTCAAGAAACGCGACTCGAAATAGCGGGGCGCGGCATGTCGGGCAATCTTTCGGCGCTGTTTTACCTCGCGGCGTCGGTCTGTTTCATCCTGGCGTTGAAGGGACTGTCCTCGCCGACCTCGGCGAGGTCGGGCAACCTGATCGGCATCGCGGGCATGGCGCTCGCGGTGATCGTGACCCTGCTCGACCCCGAGGTGCTGTCCTACGAATGGATCATCGCCGGGGTCGCGCTCGGCGGCGCCATCGGCATCGCCATCGCGCTGCGCATCAAGATGACGGCGATGCCCCAGCTCGTGGCCGCGTTCCACAGCCTGGTCGGCATGGCCGCGGTGCTGGTGGCGGCAGCCGCCCTCTACGCGCCCGAGGCTTACGGCATCGGCACCGCGGGCGCGATCAAGACCGCGAGCCGCATCGAGATGAGCCTCGGCATCGTCATCGGCGCGATCACGTTCTCCGGCTCGGTCGTGGCGTTCACCAAGCTCCAGGGGCTGGTCTCGGGCGCGCCGGTCGTGTTCAAGGGCCAGCATCTGCTGAACCTCGCGATCGGCATCGGCATCGTCGTGCTCGCCGTGGGCTTCGTCGCGCACGAATCGCACCAGACGTTCTGGCTGATGACCGGGCTCGCGTTCCTGGTCGGCGTGCTCATCATCGTCCCGATCGGCGGTGCCGACATGCCGGTCGTCATCTCGATGCTCAACTCGTATTCGGGCTGGGCCGCGGCGGGCATCGGCTTCACGCTCGAGAACCAGCTTCTCATCATCACCGGCGCGCTTGTCGGCGCCTCGGGCGCGATCCTCAGCTACATCATGTGCCGGGGCATGAACCGCTCGTTCGTGAGCGTCATCCTCGGCGGCTTCGGCGCCACGGGCGGCGGCAGGCCCGCGCTGGCGGGCGAGCGCACGGTCAAGCAGGGCTCGGCCGAGGACGCGGCGTTCATCTTGTCGAACGCGCGCAAGATCATCATCGTGCCGGGCTACGGCATGGCGGTGGCACAGGCCCAGCACTCACTGCGCGAGATGACGGACCTGCTCAAGGGCGACGGAATCGATGTGCGCTACGCGATCCACCCGGTGGCGGGGCGGATGCCCGGGCACATGAACGTCCTGCTCGCCGAGGCCAACGTGCCCTACGACGAGGTGTTCGAGCTCGAGGAGATCAACAGCGAATTCGCCGCCGCCGACGTGGCGTTCGTCATCGGTGCCAACGATGTGGTCAATCCGATCGCCAAGACCGACCGCACGAGCCCGATCTACGGCATGCCGATCCTCGACGCCGAGGACGCCAAGACCGTGCTCATCGTCAAGCGCAGCCTCGCCTCGGGCTACGCCGGCATCGACAACCCGCTGTTCTACAACAGCCGGACCATGATGCTGTTCGGCGACGCCAAGAAGATGGTCGAGGACATCGTCAAGGCTCTGTGACGCCATGAAGGACGTGCTCGCCGCGACCGCGCTGGCCTTGCGCGCCACCAGGCAGCCGGTCGCGGCCGAGGTGGCTTCGTACCTTGCGACTGTTGACCATGGCTGGGCGCCTCCCGCCGCCGGCCCCGCCGTGCCGGCGCTCGCCCACCTCGACGCCGCGTTGACGGCGCCCGGCGCACATCCGCTTGCCCGGACGCTCGCGCCCATCGCCCGGGTCCTGCCGTGGACGCGCAACGAGAACGCGGACAAGTCGGCGGCGCTGCTCGCGGGCCAGACCTACTGCGAGCTCGTCGGACCTGACGGGGCGGTCCGGGACGGTCGTTTTCGCCTCGGGCTTTACCTTCAGGCGCCGCGCCTCGTCTATCCGGCGCACAGCCACGCCGCGGTCGAGCTCTATCTCGTCATCGCGGGCGATGCGGTGTGGCGGCAGGCGGGCGAACGCGAGTTCGAGCCCCGGCCGGGCGCGCTGATCCACCACGCCTCGTACCAGTCCCACGCCATGACGACGCGAACCCTGCCGCTGCTCGCCTTGTGGACGTGGACCGGCGATATCTCGTTCGCCAGCTACCGGATGGATCGCGAAGTGCGTTGAACGTCGCGGAGGGCCGAAGCCCCCCGCCGTGACGCGCCGCAGTGCCCTACGACGCCGAACCTTCGCGCTGGGCGCGTTTGCGCGCCAGCTTGCGCGCCCGGCGCACGGCCTCGGCGGCCTCGCGCTTGCGCTTCTCGGACGGCTTCTCGTAGCTGCGGCGCAGCTTCATTTCCCGGTAGATGCCCTCGCGCTGCATCTTCTTCTTGAGCGCGCGCAGGGCCTGATCGACGTTGTTGTCGCGGACGACGACTTGCAAGACTTGACCTCCCGCCCCTGGCCGGGGCGACTGACGTTACCGGGTCGACCGAAGTTGCCCTTCGATGCGAAGGCGCGCTACGTAGCACAACGGGGCCCAGCCGTAAAGCGGCCCGAGTCCCCGCCGGCCGCCAACGTCCTGTTCGGCAAGGGTAATCGCCATGGCCATCCTGAAGATCGCGCGCATGGGCCACCCGGTGCTCGCGCGCCCGGCCGCCCCGGTCGCGGATCCCGGCGCGCCCGAGATCGCGGCCCTGGTGCGCGACATGATCGAGACGCTCGCCGATGTCGGCGGTCGCGGTCTGGCCGCGCCGCAGGTGCATGTGCCGTTGCGAGTCGTGATCTTCCACGCGCCCGAGACCGGCGACGGTGAATTGACCCGACTGGTCAACCCGGTGATCGAGCCGCTGGACGAGGCCATGGCGGACGGCTGGGAGGGCTGCCTGTCGCTGCCCGGCCTGCGCGGGATGGTGCCGCGCCACGCTCGCGTCCGTTACCGGGGGGTGACCCCTGAGGGTTCCGCCATCGAGCGCGTGGCCGAGGGGTTCCACGCCCGGGTCGTCCAGCACGAATGCGACCATCTCGACGGCATCCTCTACCCGATGCGCATGACCGACATGGGCCAGCTGATCTTCGAGACCGAACTGCGCTGGTTCGCGGCCGTCGACGACGGCGAGGAGTGCGTGGCGTGAGCGCGCGCGAAGTGAGGCGTCGCGCCGTGCTCGCCGCGGCGCTTCCCCACGTGCCGTTCGACGGCTGGACCGATCGGGTGCTCGTGGCCGCCGCCGGCGACCTCGGCGTCGCGGTCGCCGAGGCGCGCCGCCTGTTTCCCGGCGGCGCGACCGAGCTTTGCGCCTTTTTCGTCGCCGAATCCGACCGGCGCATGACCGAGGCCCTGGCCGATCTCGACCTGGCGTCGCTGCGCGTGCGCGATCGCATCGCGCTGGCCGTACGCACCCGTCTCAGCCAGGTCGCGCCGCACCGCGAGGCCGTGCGCCGGGCCCTGGGGCTCTATGCGCTGCCGGTCCACGCGGTGGCGGGGCTGCGGTCCCTGTACCGCACGGTCGATGCCATGTGGCGGGCGGCGGGCGACACGGCGACGGATTTCAACTTCTATTCCAAGCGCGCGTTGCTGGCCGGGGTCTACGGCGCGACGCTGCTCACCTGGCTCGACGACCGCAGCCCGGACAACGCGGCGACGTGGGCGTTCCTCGACCGCCGCATCGACGACGTCATGGGCATCCAGAAGCTGCGCAGCCGGCTCGCCCAACGCCTGCCCGATCCGGACCGCGTGGTGGCCGGGCTCGCGCGCCGGTTTCGCCCACGACCACGGAGGACCGCATGAACGCCGACGGCCTGCGCGCGCTGCAGGCGCCGCTCAAGGCGCGCTACAAGGATGACGCTTCCGCCGCGCTGGTCACGCTGAAGGCGTCCGGCGAGCTCGCCGATGGCGTCGCCTGCCGGGTCGACACCGGCCGCGCGCTCGTCGAGGCCGGGCTGCATCCGGCGACCGGCGGCTCCGGGCTCCAGGCGTGCTCCGGCGACATGCTGCTCGAGGCGCTGGTCGCGTGCGCCGGGGTGACGCTCAAGGCGGTCGCCACCGCGCTCGGCGTCGAGGTGCGCGGCGGCCGGGTATTGGCCGAGGGGGACCTCGATTTTCGCGGCACGCTCGGCGTCGATCGCGAGGCGCCGGTCGGGATTCGCGCCGTTCGGCTGCGCTTCGAGCTCGACACCGACGCGCCCGAGGCCCAGCTCGCGACATTGCTCAAGCTGACCGAGCGCTATTGCGTCGTCTACCAGACCCTCAATCGCTCGCCCGGGCTCTCGGCCCGTCTCGATCGCGCGACCTAAACACGGGGCGCGCCGAGCGGTCGCAGCCGCGTGACGTGCCCCATCTTGCGCCCCGGCCGCGCATCGCGCTTGCCATAGAGGTGAACGTGCGCGCCGGGTTCGGCGATGAGCCGCGGCCAGTCCTCGACCTCGGCGCCGATCAGGTTGGTCATGGTGGCGTCGAAGCGCCGGGTCGGATCGCCAAGCGGCAGGCCGCACACCGCGCGCACGAACTGCTCGAACTGGCTGGTGGCGCAGGCCTCGATGGTCCAGTGCCCGGAATTGTGCGGGCGCGGCGCGAGCTCGTTGACCAGCACGCCGCCGTCGCGCTCGACGAACATCTCGACCGCCAGCAGCCCGACCAGGTCGAGCGCCGATGCCAGGTTCCGGGCGATCGCCTGGGCGTCGGCGTCGCTCGCGGCGTCGATCGCGGCCGGCACGGTGGCGCTGGCCAGGATGTGGTTGGCGTGGCGCGTCTCGACCGTGTCGAACGTCGCCATGTGGCCGTCGAGCCCGCGGGCGACGATGACCGAAATCTCGCACGCGAAGTCGATGCGTCGTTCCAGCACGCACCGCACGCCGCCGAAGCCCGCGAACGCGCGAGCGCCTTCGGCGTCGTCGTCGACCATCGCTTGGCCCTTGCCGTCGTAGCCCAGCCGCGCCGTCTTGAGCACCGCGGGCGGGCCGACGCGCCCCAGCGCCGGCGCGAGCTCCGACTCGGCGCGCACCATGGCGAACGGCGCCGTGGCGATACCCTGGGCGGCGAGGAAGGTCTTTTCCCGTTCGCGGTCCTGGGCGATCTCCAGGATGGCGGGGCGCGGGCGCACCGGCACCCGGCGTTCGAGCCGGTCGAAGCTTTCGTGCGGCAGGTTCTCGAACTCGAAGGTGACGACATCGACCGACTCGGCGAAGCGGTCGAGCGCGGCGCCGTCGTCGTAGGACGCGACCGTTTCCGCCCAGGCCACGGCGCCGGCCGGGCTTTCCGGCTCGGGGCAATAGACGTGGCAGCGATAGCCCAGCCGCGCCGCCGCCAGCGCGGTCATGCGGCCGAGCTGGCCGCCGCCGACGATACCGATGGTCGCGCCCGGCGCGATCCTCGGCTCAGGCGCCATCGGGCGTGGGCGACAGGGGGACCTTGGCGGTCTGTTCGGCCCGGTACGCGGCGAGCGCCGCGGCGATCCGCGCGTCGGCCTGCGCCAGGATCGCGGCGGCGAGCAGCGCGGCGTTGATGGCCCCCGGCTTGCCGATGGCGAGCGTGCCCACCGGCACGCCGGCCGGCATCTGGACGATCGACAGCAGGCTGTCCATGCCCTTGAGGCTGGCGCTCTCGATCGGCACGCCGAGCACCGGAAGCGCCGTCAGGGCGGCGGTCATGCCGGGCAGATGGGCGGCGCCGCCGGCCGCCGCGACGATCACCTTGAGGCCGCGCCCCGCGGCTTCGCGGGCGTAGGCGTAAAGCCTTTCGGGCGTCCGGTGCGCGGATACCACACGCGACTCATAGGCAACCCCGAGTTGATCGAGCATTTCCGCGGTATGGCGCAGGGTGTCCCAATCGGATACACTCCCCATCACGATGCCGACCAGTGGCGCTGGGTTGGTCATGACGTCTGGGCCTCCTCGCTTGCTAGCCTATAGCACAGGGCCGGAGGCTGCGGCGCGACTACCGGGGGGCCGTGGGGGCGCGAATGCCCCATCTAACGGCTCGTTAACCCCACGGGGCGCATGGTGGACCCGGCGCGCCCGCGCTAGCAGGGTGCGAGCGGCCGGGCGCATTGTCTGTGTCGAGACGGTCGCGTGGCCATGAAGATCGAGCGAACGACGTCGAGGAGCACGGGCACGGTTCGCACCGTTGGCGCGGGGCGCAGCGAGTCCGTGTCCGCCGCCCAGGTTGCCGCCGCCGCCGCAACGACGACCGCGCCGCGCGCGATCAGCGACACGACGTCGATCATGGGCATCTCGGACGCCGAGCTGACGCCCAAGGTTCGCCAGGCGCTCGTGACCCTGCTCGGCGAGGTCGAGGAGCTGCGCCGCGAGCTGCGCGAATCCCAGAACCGCCTGCAGTATCTCGAGAAGTTGGCCGACGAGGACCCCCTGGCGCCGATCGCCAACCGGCGCGCGTTCATCCGCGAGCTCAGCCGGATCATCTCGTACTCCCAGCGCTACAAGGTGTCGGCCAGCGTGCTGTTCTTCGACCTCAACGGGCTCAAGGCGATCAACGACAGCCATGGCCACATGGTCGGCGACGCGGTCCTGGTTCACGTCGCCAATATACTGGTCGAGAACATCCGCGGCTCCGACCTGGTCGGCCGTCTCGGCGGCGACGAGTTCGGCGTCATCCTGACCAACGCCGACCAGGAGGCCGCCAACGAGAAGGCCGAGTTCCTGTCGGGGTCGATCGAATCGCGACCGTTCGTCTTTCAGGGCACGTCGATCCACATTTCGGTCGCTTGCGGCGCCTACTGCTTCCAGGCCGGCGAGGATCCCACCTCGGCGCTGGCCGCCGCCGACCGCGCCATGTACCTGAAAAAGCGCGAAGCACGCGCGACCACAGGCAAGTGAGCGGCGAGTTCTGGAGCCACACGCTGGCGCTCTACCGTCGGCCGGGCGTCGCCGCGGCCTGCATCGGCCTGCAGGACCGGCACGGGGCCGACGTCAATCTTCTGCTTTACGCGATGTGGCGCGCGGTCCGGGGCGATGGCGCGCTCGATGGCGCGGCATTCGCGCGGCTCGACCTTGCGGTCGGCCCATGGCGCACCACGGTCGTCGAGCGGCTGCGCGCCGCGCGCCACGCCATCGAGTCCGGGTTCGAAGGCGTCGCGGCGGCCGAGGCGGAGGCTCTGCGCAAGGCCATCCTCGGCCACGAAATCGAGGGCGAGCGCGTGGCTCACGGCCTGCTTTCCGCCGTCTCGATCATGCCCAGGCAGATGGCGAGCGCGGCGGACGCCGCGGCGTCCAGCCTCGCGGCCTACGCCGCCTTCCTCGAGTTCCATCCGACGGCCCAGGACGAGGCCGATTTCCGGACGCTGATCCAGGCCGCGCTACCGGCCTGAATCCGGCCCCTTACACCGCTCGGCCGGCCATGGCGCCTTCGGCCATGGCGATGTCGAGCTTGCGCGGCGCCACGCTGTCGCCGATCCAGCGGACCTCGCCGCCGCGCGCCTCGAGCGCAACCCGCAGTTCGTCCTCCGCGTCGCGGCCGTGCCAGACGACGATGGCGTCGACGCCGGCGACCCGCTCCTCGGACCCGCCGTAGACGCTGGCCAGCACCGCCGCGTCGCCCTCGACGCGCGCGAGCCTGCGGTTCGGGTGCATGAGGCAGCCGGCCTGGACGAGCCGCTGATAGACCGGCACCCGGCGCACCACGTCCATGTCCTCGGCCGCCATGAACGACGGCGTGACCAGATGCACCGTGATGCCGCGTTCGAGCAGGACCTCGGCCGCACCGATCGCGCCGTACAAGCCTGACTCGTCGGACACGACCGCGGTCTTTGCCTTGGCCGGCGCGCCGTCGAACACGTCCTGGGGTACCAGCACCGGTATCGCAGCGGCGCCGGGGACCGCGGGCCGGCGCGTGCGCGCGCCGGTGGCGACGATGACCGCGTCGGCGTCGAGCGCGGCGATCGCCGAGGGCGTAACGGCGTGGTCCCGGTGGACGACGACCTGGAGCTTGGCGAGCTGTGCCTCCTGCCAGGTGACGATCTTCGCCAGCTCGCGCATGGCCGGCACCTGGCCGACCCAGCGCGCCTGGCCGCCGAGCGTGGCATCGCGCTCGTAAAGCTCGACCCGATGGCCGCGCAGGGCGGCGACCCGCGCCGCCTCGAGCCCGGCCGGGCCGCCACCGATGACGATCACATGCTTGGGTTTCCGGGTGGGCTCGGTTGGTCCCCACGTGTGCTCGCGTCCGGCCTCCGGGTTGTGCACGCAGCGCACCGGCTTGCCGCTCAACACCGAGGCGATGCAGACGTTGGCCCCGACGCAAGGCCGGATGTCCTCGGCCCGACCCGCCTTGAGCTTCGCCACCAGGTCCGGGTCCGCCAGGTGCGCCCGGGTCATGCCGACCATGTCGGCCTTGCCCTCGGCCACGATGCGCTCGGCCAGCTCGGGGTCGGTGATGCGCCCCGTGGTGAACACGGGCAGGTCGACGACCTCCTTGATGCCGGCGGCGAGCGGCACGTAGACGCCGTGGGCGAGCGGGGTCGGGCCCCAATGCGTGGCCCGGGTGATGCGGTTCAGGTTGGTGCCCGCCGCCACGTTGAGGTAATCGATCTTGCCGGTCGCCGCGAGCCGCCGGGCGACCTCGCGCATGGTCGCCGGATCGAGCCCGCCCTCGACCATCTCGTCGCCCGGAACGCGCACGCCGACGATCAGGTCGGGCCCGGCATTCGCGCGCACGGCGTCGACGATCTCGAGGACGAAGCGCAGCCGGTTGTCGAACGAACCGCCGTACGCGTCCGCGCGCTTGTTCGAATAGGGCGACAGGAAGGCGGCGATCAGCAGGCCGAACGCGGCCAGGATCTCGACGCCGTCGAGCCCCGCCTGGCGCACCCGGCGCGCCGCGTCGCCGAAGCTCCGAACGATCTCGGCGATCTCGCGGGTGGTCATGACGTGCGGCACCTCGCGCACCAGCTCCGAGGCGACCGGCGAGGGGCCCCATGCGGGGTTTCCCGGCTCGTCCGATTCGCCGGTCGCGCCGTAGTGGGCGAGCTGCATCAGGAAGCAGCCGGCTTCGGCGTGGATCGCCTCGGCCAGCCGGGCCAGCGCGGGCACCGCGTCGTCGCCGGTCAGCAGCAGACCGTCGCTGCCCGCTCCGCCCATGCCGCTCGGATGCACCGGCGTCGCGCCGGACATCTGCATTCCGGCGCCGCCCTTGGCGCGCGCCCGCTGGTAGGCGATGTAGCGGGGCCCGGCCTGGAAGTCCTCGGCGAGCCTGGGCTCGTGCGCCGTGACCAGGACCCGGTTGCGCAACCGTTTGGGCCCGACGGTCAGCGGCGACAGCAGATGAGGAAAGCGTTGCGTGGTCATGCGGCCCTCGGTTCGATGCCGCGGACTGTATCAGAGCCTCCGCCTGCGTTGGCGCCGGCCCTTCGCCCCGCCATCGCGCGGCGTTTGCCCGCGCTGCTGGTTCCATTGAACCAGAGCGCGCCCTAGTCTCGATTTCGACGCCGCGGCTGCCAGAACGCTGGACCCGGCGCATCCCGCTGCGCGCCTTGGCTTGCCAAGCAACGGCACGGGCGCTACCACACGAGCCATCATGGCGCCCCGCATCCACCTCTACGACACGACGCTGCGCGACGGCGCCCAGACCCAGGGCGTCGATTTCAGCTACGGCGACAAGTACGCCATCGCCCAGCTCCTCGATACGCTCGGCCTCGACCACGTCGAGGCCGGGTTTCCCGGCGCCAACCCGACCGACGACGCGTTTTTCGCCGATCCGCCCCGGCTCGCCCACGCCCGCCTCACCGCCTTCGGCATGACCCGGCGGGCCGGGCGCAGCGCCGCCAACGATCCGGGGCTCGCCGCGGTGCTGGCCAGCGGCGCCGCCGCGGTGTGCCTGGTCGGCAAGACCTGGGATTACCACGTCACCGCCGCGCTCGGCGTCGGCCGCGACGAGAACCTGGCGATGATCGGCGAATCCATCGCCCACGCGGCGGGCATTGTCGGCGAGGTGCTGTTCGACGCCGAGCACTTCTTCGACGGCTACAAGGCGGACGCCGCGTACGCCTTGTCGTGCCTCGAGGCGGCGCTTGGCGCGGGGGCGCGCTGGATCGTGCTGTGCGACACCAACGGCGGCGCGCTGCCCCACGAGGTCGAGGCGATCGTCGCCGAGGTCGCGGCGCGCGTGCCCCGCGACCGGCTGGGGATTCACTGCCACGACGACACCGGCAACGCGGTGGCCAACAGCCTGGCCGCGGTGCGCGCCGGCGCGCGCCAGGTGCAGGGCTCGCTCAACGGCCTCGGCGAACGCTGCGGCAACGCCAACCTGGTCACATTGATTCCGACGCTCGTGCTCAAGCTCGGCTACGAGACCGGGGTCACGCCCACGCGAATGCGCCAGCTCACGTCGCTGTCGCACCGGATCGACGAATTGCTGATGCGCGCGCCCGACCGCCAAGCGCCCTACGTCGGCGCCGCGGCGTTCGCCCACAAGGGCGGGCTGCACGCCTCGGCCGTGGCCAAGGACGCGCGCACCTACGAGCACATCGACCCGGCGCTGGTCGGCAACGCGCGCGCGATCGTGGTTTCGGACCAGGCCGGGCGGGCCAACGTCGTCGCGCGGCTCGCCGACCTCGGCATCCCGATCGCCGCCGACGCGCCGGAGCTCGGCCGCCTGATCGAGGCGCTCAAGGAGCGGGAGTTCGCCGGCTATACCTACGACGGCGCCGACGCGAGCTTCGAGCTGTTCGCCCGGCGCGCGCTGGGGCGGGTGCCCGACTACTTCGCGGTCGACGGGTTCCGCGTCAGCACCGAGCGTCGCCACAACGCGCTCGGCGAATTGGTCACCATGTCCGAGGCAACGGTGAGGGTGCGCGTGGACGGCGAGCGCATCATGAACGTGGCCGAGGGCATCGGCCCCGTGGACGCGCTCAACGCCGCACTGCGCAAGGACCTGGGCATGTTCTCGGCCTACCTCCAGGATTGGCGGCTGGTCGATTACAAGGTGCGCATCTTGACGCCCCAGGCGGGCACCGCGGCGGTGACCCGGGTCATGCTCGAAAGCGCCGACGGCGAGGGCCGGCGCTGGTCCACGGTCGGCGTCTCCGGCAACATCATCGACGCCTCGTTCCAGGCGCTGCACGATAGCGTCGTCTTCAAGCTCCTGCGCGAGCAAGCGCCCGAACCGTGAGCGCGGCCACTGGCCCGGCCATCGTGCTCGTCAGGCCGCAGATGGGCGAGAACATCGGCGCGGCGGCGCGCGCCATGCACAACTTCGGCCTCGACGACCTGCGCCTTGTCAGCCCTCGCGATGGCTGGCCCAACGTCAAGGCGGTGGCGGCGGCGGTGGGGGCGACCGCGGTGCTCGATCGCGTGCGGGTGTTCGCCGACCTGCCCGCCGCGCTCGCGGACCGCAGCTTCGTTCTTGCCACAACGGCGCGCCCGCGCGAGCTCCTGAAGCCGGTGTTCACGCTGCGCCGCGCGGCCATCGAGGCCCGCGCGGCCGAGGCGGAGGGCCAGGCGACCGCGGTGGTCGTGGGGCCCGAACGCACCGGGCTGGAGAACGACGACGCGGCGCTCGCCAGCGCGCTCGTTACCATCCCGACCAATCCGGACTTCGCCTCGATCAACCTCGGCCAGGCGGTGCTTCTGGTCGCCTATGAATGGTTCGCGGCGGCGGACGCGACAGCCGATGAGCGACTCGACCCCGGCGCCACACGGCCGGCGACCCACGACGAGGTGATGAACTTCCTCCGTCATCTCGAGGCCGAGCTCGACCAGACGCCGTTCCTCGCCAACCGCCAGCAGCGCCCGTCGATGGTGCGCAACCTGCGCGCCTTCTTCCTGCGCGCCCGTCCATTCGAGCAGGAAATCCGCACGCTTCACGGGGTCGTCGCCGAGCTCGGCCGGCGTCGGGATCGCCCGTGACGTCCCCTGGAACGAACCTGGAACCCTGGCCCCGCCGGTTTGACAACGGCTGGGTCCGGGGGTAGAACCGCCCGCCCTGATCGGTCCGATAACGGAAACCGCATGACCAAGCGTTTGGCCTCCAAGTACAAGATTTGCCGCCGGTTCGGCGTCAACCTGTGGGGTCGGCCCAAGAGCCCGACCAACCGGCGCGAATACGGCCCCGGCCAGCACGGGCAAAGGCGCAAGAAGCCGACCAGCTTCGGCATCCAGCTCATGGCCAAGCAGCGGCTCAAGGGCTACTACGCCAACATGACCGAGCGGCAGTTCCGCCGCACCTACGAAGAGGCCATGCGCCGCCGCGGCGATTCGATCGAGAACCTGATCGGACTCCTGGAAAGCCGGCTCGACGTCGTCGTCTACCGCATGAAGTTCGTGCCCACCATGTGGTCGGCCCGCCAGCTCGTCAACCATGGCCACGTGCGGGTCAACGGCCGGCGCGTCAACATCCCGAGCTACCAGTGCCAGGAGGGCGACGCGATCGAGCTCGGTCCCAAGGCGCGCGAGATGGCGCTGGTGCTCGAGGCTGCCCAGTCGGCCGAGCGCGACGTGGCGAGCTACGTCGAGGTCGATCACAAGGCGATGAAGGGCAAGTTCGTGCGCCGGCCGCAGTTCTCCGACGTGCCCTATCCGGTCCAGATGGAACCGCACATGGTGGTCGAGTTCTACTCGAAGTAGGGTCGGCGTCGGCCGGCCGAAACGTCCGGCCGCGTCGTCGTTCCGGCGCCAGGGGACGCAAGAACCCAACTGACAAGCCGTGACCTCGTAGCCGTTCGTGCTGAGGGCCGCGCGTGAAGCGCGCGGCGTCTCGAAGCACGAACGATCCATTTGCCCTTCCAGACGCGGCCCTGCGGGCCGCCCTCAGGGCGAACGGCAACGATTTAATCTCAGCGACCGCCGGTTTCAGTCAACCAGCGTGGCGGACAAGTTAGTGCAGACGTGACGGGTGGCGGCCCAGTCCTGGATGGTCATCGCCGACGCCCCGCCCGAACCCGCTTCGGCGAACATAGCCTTCCGCTCGGCGGGCGCCGGATGGGTTGCGAGGAAGGACAGGCCTCGCTTCCGCGATTCCAATGACGCGAACAAATTGGCCATGCCATCCACCCTGAGGCCGGCGGCCCGCAGGATGGCGATGGCGCCGCGGTCGGCCTCGGCTTCCTGCCGGCGGCTGTAGGCGCGGCCGATCACGAGCCCGGCGAGATCGCCGAACTTGCCGACCGCGCCGCCGCCGAACGCGACGGAGATCAGTGCTTCGAGACCGATCGACTGCACCATGTCCTGCCCGGCATGGTCGAGCCGCACGTGGGTCAGCTCGTGCGCCAGGACGCCGCTCAGTTCGGCCGAGCCCATCTGCTTGAGCAGCCCGTACATGACCACGATCGTCCCGCCCGGCAACGCGTAGGCGTTCTCGATCTTGGAGTCGATGACGACGAGGCGCACGGAGTCCGAATGTCCCGATGCCGCGTTGAGCCTGTCGAGAAGCCGGCGGAGCGCCGCCAGGCCTTCGGTGTGGGAACAGACGACCCGACGAGGGCGACGGCCTATTTCGGCCTCGGCGGCGACGAGATCGGCCAGCACGGCATCGCCGATGCGTCGTTCGAGCGCGGCGGGAACGAGGTGGGCGAGGAGCGGGGTTGCATAGGGCAGGCCCATGATCGCCACTCCCAGGAGCAGGGCCGCGACCAGTGCGAAGATCAGGCCGCCACGACCGACGGGGCGGCCGGACACGGCAAGGTGCGGCCACAGCCGGAACAGGGCATCGGAGAAGGCCCGTTCGTGGCTCGTCAGACGTTCCAGCCGCTGCGGCAGCCGGGTGAAGCGAGTCTCCTCGCCGCGCCGGGGTCGATCGATCAGCTTGAGCTCGGAGACAGGCCAGGCGCCGAGTGCGACGCCGTCGTCGCCGGCGATGACCACGGCGTCGCCCTCGATCGCGATCCGAACGGCTCGGAGCCGGGCCGTGAGCCCGTCGTGGTACGAACCGCGCCCCGAGGCGCCCCGGTCAGACGAATCCGCCGACATCGAGCAGCCCCACCAGCCCTTCGCCCATGCCCATTGCCGGCCGGGAGCCTTGCCGGATCGATACGAGGTCCATCTCGACCGGGCTCTCGGCCGCGGTCAGCGAGAGACTGTCGTAAACCTTGGCGATCACGCGCGGCACGGCGTAGCCCTGGTAGAGGATACTGTGAGCGACCCAGGCGGCCACGAACGTGCACACGAGCACGATCGTTCCGAGCAGGCTCGACGGCCCCAAAGAAACCCCTGCGTCCTTGGTGATGGCAAGCCCGAACAGGACGAGGAACACCAAGACGAACAGCATCGACGCGCCGTAGGCCAAGCCGACCGCCAGGACCTGTCGGAATTTGAGTGAACAGACGAACCGCCCGTCCGAAAACGTGATGCGGCTGGCGAACAACCGCACCTGAGCTATCCGATACCATGGAAGGGCGATAGCCGCGACGGCGATAACCGGCAGAGCGGACACCGCAACCACGATGACGAAAAGTCGCATTGCGAAGTCAGACGTCGGGAGTCTCGGCGGCCCCTCGAACACGGTAGTCCAGATCGCCGCCACCGTCAGACCGAGGATCACGTAGATCATGATCCACCGCCACCACAGTCCCTCGGTGCCGGGGTCCGCCCGGAACTGGTGGTCGCCGAACCAGGTGTTGTTCCAGCGGCGGCGGAACAGCATGGCGTCGTACCACGGCTTGACCAGGCCGAGGGTTAGGACCAGGACGAGCGAGCCGCCCAGCGCCGCCAGGCCGTAAGCGAAGGCCGAACCGGTCTGGTCGCAGCGAATGCCCCGCCAGAGCGTGTGGCTCAGCCGGTAGCGCCGCGCCCGATACCGGCCGACCTGCAAGAGGAAATAGAGGGTCGCCACGTTGACCGCGACGACGGGGTAGCTGAGCGAAGGCTCGAGCGTGGCGATCAGTTCGCCGAGCACACCCAGGGGAACGACGATGACGAGCGCGACGACGAACCCCGTGAACAGGTGAATCCCGTGCCCGGTGTATTCCAGCGGTTCGTCGCCCAGCCGGATCTCGCGCCAGACGAGCCGCCGGTACCTGGTCCGCGCCCAGAACCGATAAAACCCGAGCGTGAGCACGGTGAGCACGGCGTTGAGCGACGCGAGCCTGAGGCTGTCGGCCAAGCGGCCGCTGTACGTGGCCGAGAAGGGCTGCTCGGCGACGGCTCCGCACGTCTCTGTCTGGTCCATGGCACGGGCCCCACGACGTCAGGCTCCGAACCTATCACTCCATCGCCCGGGACCGAAGCGACTGCACCGGCGGCCGATCGCGACCGGCCCCGTTCGTGCCGAACCCCCTTGGCTCAGTACCGGTCGACCACCGGCACGCCCAGCGTGGCGAAGTCGCTCATCGAGGCCAGCACCGCGCCCGCTTCCTCGAGTGGCAGCGTGCGCCCGACCAGCTTCTTGGGCTGCAGCTTGCCGGTCTCGATCATGCGCAGCATCGGGCCGTAGGCGGGCGCCGGCAGCCCCGAGGTGCCGTAGATCGTGAGTTCGGATTCGACGATCACGTCGATCGGCATGGCGATCTCGCCCTTCTCCGCCGAACTCGTCATGCCGATCTGCAAATGCCGGCCGCGCCGCCTAAGCGAGCGTATGGCGTTCTGGCACGTTGCCTTGATGCCGAGCGCGTCGACCGAGACGTGGGCGCCGCCCTTGGTGATGTCCCTGACCGCCTCGGCCGGGTCGGCGTTGCCGGCGTGGACCGTCGCCACCGCGCCCAGCGTGGTCGCGAACTCGAGCTTCCTCGGGTCGATGTCGACGGCGATGACGTTGGCGCCCAGCGCGCTCGCGATGTGCACGGCCGAAAGCCCGATGCCGCCGCAGCCGTGGACGGCGACCCATTCGCCGGCGCGCACCTGGGCCCGGTTGGCCACGCCCTGGAACGAGGTCATGAACCGGCAGCCCAGGCTCGCCCCTTCGACGAAGCTGATGGATTCGGGCAGCGTCACCAGGTTGACGTCGGCGTGGGGCACGGCGACGTAGCGCCCGAACCCGCCCCAGTACGTGAACCCGGGCGAGAACCCGTGCAGGCAGACGTTGGTGTGGCCCTCGATGCACTGCTCGCACGTTCCTTCGCCCTGGGCGAACGGCACGATCACCCGGTCGCCCTTCTTGAAGCGGCGCACCTCGGGGCCGGCGTCCTCGACCACGCCGCAGAACTCGTGCCCCAGCACCCAGGGCAGCGGCAGCTTGATCCCGATCCAGTCCCAGTCGCCGACCCAGGCGTGCCAGTCGCTGCGGCAGACGCCGTTGGCCTCGACCCGGATCAGCGCGCCGTGGCGCTCGATCGTGGGTTCGGCCACGTCGCGCACCGCCAAGGGAACCTCGACGTGCTCCATCACCGCCGCGCGCATAGCCGCCTCCCTTGCTGATGTCCGCTCGGCATCCTAGCGCAGGACGGCGCTCAGCGGCAGGCGGCGGTGGCGCGGGGCACCGCGACCTTGGCGCCGTCGAGCGGCACCGGCGCGAGCAGCAGCTTGTCCGCGCCGAGGGTGCGGATGCCGATGGTCAGGGTGGTCGCGCCTTCGGCGATCGCGTCGGCGATGCGGCGGACCGGGCTGTCGCCCACGGGCGCCGCGTGGGCGAAGATGAACGCCTGGTCCAGATACCAGCCCGACGTGGCGAGGTCGAAGGCGAAGGCGGCCGCGCGCGTGCCGACCTCGACCCGGAGCAAGGCGAAATCGTTGGCCGGCGCGTCCGGGCCCTCGAAGTCGTCGAACGGGAAATCGGGCACGAAGTTGGCGTCACGCACGATCAGCATGATCGACAGGGTGCCGCCTTCGCCCGGCGCGCACTGGAACCTGACCGCGATCGGCACGCCGTAGCTGCCGTACTGCGCCGACGTGGTCACGGTGGCGCTGGTCAAGCCGTAGTCGGCCTCCGCGACCTGCCAGGTGCCGGGCTGCGCGGTGGCCGTACCGGCGCCGAGCAAGCAGACGAGCAACCAGCCGAGCGCGCGCGGGCTCACGGCCAGACGCCCGCGACCGGACGGCGGGATCAGGCCCTACGCCGCCTCGGTGGCGATGCCACGGCTGGCCATGAGCTCGGCAAGCTCGCCCGTCTGGTACATCTCGCGCACGATGTCGCAGCCGCCGACGAATTCGCCCTTGACGTAGAGCTGCGGAATCGACGGCCAGTCGCTGAAGCTCTTGATGCCGTCGCGCAGCGATGGGTCGCTCAGCACGTCGACGCCCTTGAAGCGGACGCCGAGCGCCGACAGCACCTGGACCACCGCGGCCGAAAAGCCGCACTGGGGGAACACGGGCGTGCCCTTCATGAACAGCACGACCGGGCTGTCGCTGATTTCATGCTGGATGCGGTCATGGACCGGATTGCTGGTTTGCTTCATGGCGCGGGCCTCGATGTGAAGGGTTGCGGGTCAGGTGGCGTCGCGCGCCGTGGTCTGGAGCGCGAGCGCGTGCAGCTCGGCGCCCATGCGCCCCTTGAGCGCGCGGTAGACCATCTGGTGCTGCTCGACGCGGGACTTGCCCTTGAACGCGGCCGAGGCGATGCGCGCGGCATAATGGTCGCCGTCGCCGCGCAGGTCGTCGATGGCGACCTCGGCGTCGGGGAACGCCTCGCGGATCAGGCGCTCGATCTCGCTGGCCGGCATGGCCATTTCGGATTCTCCTGGCTTCGCGTCGTCAGCCGTCCATGTACGACGGCAGCCAACCTTCGTGGGCGTTGCGAAGGACTTGCAACGATATAGGTTCGAGCCCGGGGCCTGTCAACGCGTCGCCGCCCGCCGTGCCGATGGCCCGGGCCGGCACGCCCGCCGCCTCGGCGTCGGCCAACAGCGCCGCCAGCCCCTCCGGCGCCACCGTCACGACGTAGCGCGCCTGGTCCTCGGCGAACCACCAGCCGTGGTCCGCCATGGTCTCGGGCGCGGCCTCCAGCCTGGCGCCCAGCCCGCCGGCGAGCGCCATCTCGACCACGGCGACCAGGAGTCCGCCGTCACTCGCGTCGTGGCAGGCGCCGATGCGCCCGGCCTCGATCAGGCGGCGCACGAAGTCGCCGTGGCGCCATTCCACCGCCAGATCGACCGCCGGCGGCGCGCCGTCGTCGCGCGCGCACACGACGCGGAGCCACAACGACACCCCCAGGTTCCCCGTGGTCGCGCCGATCAGCACGATCGCATCGCCCGCGCGCTTGAACGCCGGCGTCGCCACCCGGTCGAGGTCGTCGATCAGGCCGACCGCGCCGACCGTGGGCGTCGGCGGGATCGAGACGCCGTTGGTCTCGTTGTAGAACGACACGTTGCCCGAGACGACCGGGAACTCGAGCGCCTCGCACGCCGCCGCCATGCCCTCGACGCATCCGGCGAACTGGCCCATGACCTCGGGCCGTTCCGGGTTGCCGAAGTTGAGGCAATCGGTGATGGCGAGCGGCCGGGCGCCGACCGCGATCAGGTTGCGCCACGCCTCGGCCACCGCCTGGGCGCCGCCGGCGTAGGGGTCCGCCAGGCAGTAGCGCGGCGTCACGTCGGTGGTCAGCGCAAGGCCGCGCCCGGTGCCGTGCACGCGCACCACCGCGGCGTCGCCGCCGGGACGCTGCACCGTGTCGGCCATGACCATGTGGTCGTACTGCTCCCAGATCCAGCGCTTGGACGCCAGGTCTGGCGAGGCCATCAGGCGCACGAGCGCGCTTGCCGCGTCGATCGGCGCGGTCACGTCGGCGGCGGCCAGGATCGCGACGGGCGGGGTCGCGCTCCACGGCCGCTCATAAACCGGCGCCGCCTTGGCCAGAGGGGCGAGCGGCAGGTCGGCCGCGATCTCGGCGCCCATGCGCGCGACCAGCCGGCCGGTTTCCGTGATCCGGCCGATCACGGCGAAGTCCAGGTCCCACTTTTCGAACACGGCCCGCGCCCGCGCCTCGGCGTCGGGGCGCAGCACCATCAGCATGCGTTCCTGGCTTTCGGACAGCAGGATCTCGTAGGCGGTCATGCCGTCCTCGCGCACGGGCACCCGGTCGAGGTCGAGCTCGATGCCCACGCCCCCCTTGCTCGCCATCTCGACCGCCGACGACGTAAGCCCGGCCGCGCCCATGTCCTGGATCGCGACGATCGCGTCGCCCGCCATGAGTTCCAGGCACGCCTCAAGCAGCAGCTTCTCGGTGAACGGGTCGCCGACCTGGACGGTCGGCCGCTTGGCCTCGGCCCCCTCGTCGAACGCGGCCGAGGCCATGGTCGCGCCGTGGATGCCGTCGCGCCCGGTCTTGGCGCCGACGTAGACCACCGGGTTGCCGGGACCGGCGGCGCGGGCATGAAAGATGCGGTCGGCCGGCGCGATGCCCACGGTCATGGCGTTGACCAGGACGTTGCCGTCGTAGCCGCCGTCGAAGGCGGTGAGCCCGCCGACCGTGGGCACGCCGATGCAGTTGCCGTAGCCGCCGATGCCGGCCACCACGCCGGCCACCAGGTGCCGGGTCTTGGGGTGCTCCGGGTCGCCGAAGTGCAGCGCGTTCAGGGTGGCCACGGGGCGCGCGCCCATGGTGAAGACGTCGCGCAGGATGCCGCCCACCCCGGTCGCCGCGCCCTGGTAGGGCTCGATGTACGACGGGTGGTTGTGGCTTTCCATCTTGAACACGGCGGCCAGCCCGCCGCCGATGTCGATCACGCCCGCGTTCTCGCCCGGGCCCTGGATGACCCACGGCGCGCGGGTCGGGAACTTGCTGAGCCAGACCTTCGAGGACTTGTACGAGCAGTGCTCGCTCCACATGGCGGCGACCACGCCCAGCTCCGCGAGCCTGGGTTCGCGGCCCAGCGCCTCGACCAGCCGCGCGTACTCGTCGTCGCTGAGCCCGTGGTCGCGCGCGAGCGCGGCCATCGGCGCGCCCGCCCCTGTCACGCCAGGGCCTCGGCCAGGGATTCGAACAGGGCGCGGCCGTCGCTGCCGCCGAGCCGGTCGTCCGCCAGGCGCTCCGGGTGCGGCATCAGGCCCAGCACGGTCCGCGTCTCGTTGAAGATGCCGGCGATGTCGCGGGCGGAACCGTTGGGGTTGGCCGCCGCGCTCGCCGTGCCGTCCGCGTTGCAATAGCGGAACGCCACGCGGCCCTCGCCCTCGAGCCGGTCGAGCGTCTGGTCGTCGGCGAAGTAGTTGCCCTCGTGGTGGGCGACGGGAATGCGGATGACCTGGTCTTGGTCATAGCGCTGGGTGAACACGGTCTGGCTCTGCTCGACGCGCAGATGGACGTCGCGGCAGACGTAGGCGAGGGAGGCGTTGCGCAGCAGCGCGCCCGGCAACAGCCCGGCCTCGCACGCGATCTGGAAGCCGTTGCAGATGGCGAGCACCGGGGTTCCGGCGGCCGCGCGCTCCTTGACGCTCTGCATGATCGGGGCGTGCGCCGCCATGGCGCCGGGGCGCAGGTAATCGCCGTACGAGAACCCGCCCGGCAGCACGATCAGGTCCAGCGGCGGAAGTTCCGTGTCCTTGTGCCAAAGCCGCGCGGGCTCGCGCCCCGTGACGGCGCGCAGGGCCACCATCGCGTCGCGGTCGCAGTTGGAATCCGGAAAGACGACGACTCCCGCCTTCACGATTCCATCACTCCGTTCTGCTCCGTCAGCGGGCGCCGTCCAGCTCGATCGCGTAGGTTTCGATCACCGGGTTCGCGAGCAGGTCCCGGCACATGCGCTCGACCTCGGCCTTCGCCTTGGCGGCGTCGCGCTCGGCGAGCTCAAGCTCGATCAGCTTGCCCTGGCGCACGCCGGCGACGCCCGTGTACCCCAGGCGTCCCAGCGCCTGGGCGATGGCCTTGCCCTGGGGATCGAGCACCCCCGGCTTGAGCGTGATCCGGACCCTGGCCCTCAACGAACCCTAACCTTACCGCGCCCTCACCGTGAAACGGCCTGTTCGCGCACCTCGGTCGGCTGCAGGATGCCCAGCCTGCGCGCGACCTCCTGGTAGCCCTGCTCGGCCTTGTCGAGGCCGCGGTCGAACCGGTCCTTGTCGAGCGGCTCGCCGGTCGAGACGTCCCACAGCCGGCAGTTGTCGGGGCTGATCTCGTCGGTGATGACGATGCGCATGTCCTCGCCCTGCCACAGCCGCCCGAACTCCAGCCGGAAGTCGATCAGCCGGATGCCGACGCCGATAAAGAGGCCGGTCAGGTAATCGTTGACGCGCAGCGCCAGCGCCATCATGTCGTCGAGGTCCTGGGGCACCGCCCAGCCGAAGGCCGTGATGTGCTCCTCGCACACCAGGGGAAAGCCCAGCTCCTCGGACTTGTAGTAATACTCGATGATCGAGCGGGGCAGGGGCTGCGCGGCCGTCAGGCCGAGGCGCGTGACCAACGACCCGGCCGCGAAGTTGCGCACCATCAAGGTGACCGGGATGTTCTCGACCTCCTTGACCAGTTGCTCGCGCATGTTCAGCCGGCGCATGAAGTGGGTCGGAATCCCCACCTCGTTCAGGCGAGTCATGACGAACTCGGAGATCCGGTTGTTGAGGACCCCCTTGCCGGTGATGACGCCCTCCCGGCCCGTGGCGGCGGTATCGTCCTTGAAATACTGGACGAGGGTGCCCGGCTCGGGGCCCTCGAAAAGGATCTTGGCCCGGCCTTCGTAGACTTGTCTGCGGCGGCCCATGATGGTCGTCCCCTGCGCATGCGCGCGGAACTCAGGTAAGGCACTGCGGGCGGCTCCGCTGATCGGCGCCGCCCACTCGTTGAAGATACTAGATATGGGGTGGCGACTCAATGCGGCAACGAGCCCGGCCAAGTGGGCCATTTAGCACGCTTTTTCAGGCCGCGAGCGCGACCTCCCGGAACGGCGCGATGTCGGGCGGCCCATCGGCGTAGCGCCACACGCGCGCCCCGTCGGCTCCCAGCGCCACCAGCGAGGACGACACCGTGCCGAATCCCCCGGTCGGCGCGATGGTCATGGCGTCGGTCGGGCTTCCGTCCGGGCCGTGGTCGCGGCTGCCGAGCAGCCGCTGCCAGGCGTCCCAGGACGCGGGCGGCTCGGGCGGCGCCGCGGCCTCGAACAGCGGCAGGAAATGCGCGATGCGGCGGCTCGCGCGGTCGTTCGCGTCGTGCGCGGTCAACATCGACAACCCGTCGGGCAGGGCGAAACGTTCGATCGCCGGCGCGCCCTCGACCCAGCGCAGCCAGAACCCCTGGCGGGCGTCGGCCACGACCATGTTGAAGGCGCGAGTGCGGTGGCCGTCCAGCGCCGCCACCGCCTCGGCCGCCGCCGCGGCGTCCGGCCGTTCGAGCGCTAGCAGCGGCAGCTCGCCCCGGCTCCTCTTGTCCGGGGCCGGGCCCAAACTGCCGACACGGTTCATCACCGCCGCGACCACGCCGGCGCCGTTGATGCCAAGCCAGGTGCCCCCGGCGAGCGCGTCCTGGCCGCCAATGACATCGGGGTATCGCGGCCAGTGGGTTCCCGGCGATCGGCTGGGCCGCGCCAGCAGCTCGTCCCGATTGGCGCCGAGGATCAGCGGCCAGCCATGTCCGGGTCGGCGCAGGATGACGACCGTGCACATGTTGGCTTCCCGGTGGCGCGGCGGCCCGACCCGCCCTATATCATCTATCCCAGGCCGAAGCCGGCCAGCCACCCGATCAGGACGCGAGGCGACATGAGCGGTTTCGATCAGCGCAAGAAGGACGCGGAAACCAAGTTCAAGCACGACCAGGAGTTGCAATTCAAGGCGACGAGCCGGCGCAACAAGCTTCTGGGGTTGTGGGCGGCCGAGTTGATGGGGCTTTCGGGTCAGGCCGCGAACGACTACGCCATGTCGGTCGTGCGCGCGGACTTCGAGGAAGCGGGCGACGACGACGTGGTGCGCATGCTGCTGGCGGACCTCGGCCGGAAGGGCGCCAACGTCGACGAGCACAAGCTGCGCAAGCGCATGGCCGAACTCATGGACGAGGCCATGCGTCAGATCATGACCGATTAGCGCACCCCTTAACCTTCTCCCCACGGGAGAAGGTGGCGAGCGCAGCGAGCCGGATGAGGGGCGACCCGCACCCGCCCGCCTTCGCCGAA
>CAZGYG010000011.1:0-44710 GCA_964530335.1 uncultured Rhodospirillaceae bacterium
AGCTCGCCGCCGCGACCAACACGTTCCCCGAGATCTGCGGCCGCATCTGCCCGCACGACCGCCTGTGCGAGGGCAACTGCGTCATCGAGAAGGGCTTCGAATCGGTCACCATCGGCGCGGTCGAGCGCTACATCACCGAACAGGCGTTCGACAACGGCTGGGTCACGGTGCCGGCTCCCCGGCGCGAGAACGGCCGCTCGGTCGGCATCGTCGGCGGCGGTCCAGCGGGGCTGGCCGCGGCCGAATGGCTGCGCCGGCGGGGATACGCTATCGACGTGTACGACCGCCACGACCGCATCGGCGGGCTGCTGCTCTACGGCATCCCCAACTTCAAACTCGAGAAGCACGTCGTCACCCGCCGCGTCGATCTGCTGACCGAGGCCGGCATCCGGTTTCACACCGGGACCGAGGTCGGGCGCGACGTCACCCTGGCGGAGCTGCGCGAACGCCACGGCGCCGTACTGATTGCCAGCGGCGTCTATAAGGCGCGCGAGATCCAGGCGCCGGGCGTTGGGCTCGGCAACGTGGTCGCGGCGCTCGACTACCTGATCGCCAGCAACCGCAAGGGGCTCGGCGACGCGGTTCCCGCTTTCGACGACGGGAGCCTCGACGCCCGGGGCAAGCACGTCGTCGTCATCGGCGGCGGCGATACCGCCATGGACTGCGTGCGCACCGCCGTGCGCCAGGGCGCGCATTCCGTCACCTGCCTCTACCGCCGCGACCGCGCCAACATGCCGGGCTCGGCGCGCGAGGTCGGCTACGCCGAGGAGGAAGGCGTGCGGTTTCGGTTCCTGTCCGCCCCCGCCGCGTTCCTCGGCGACGGCGTCGTGAACGGCATGCGCGTCGCCGCCATGCGGCTCGGCGCGCCGGAGGCCTCGGGCCGGCTCGCGATCCAGCCGAGCAGCGAGGCGCCCATCCGCATCCCGGCCGACCTGGCGATCAAGGCGCTCGGCTTCGACCCGGAGGACTTGGCCGGCGCCGGCGCCGAGGAACTCGCGCGCACGCGCTGGAACACGCTTTCGGTCAACCACCGCACGCTGATGACCAGCGTGCCCGGCGTGTTCGCCGCCGGCGACATCGTGCGCGGCGCCTCGCTGGTGGTGTGGGCGATCCGCGACGGGCGCGACGCGGCGAGCGCGATCGAAGCCTACCTCGATGCCCGCGAAGCCGGCGCCGAGGCGCTGTGGGCGGCGCAGTAGGAGCGCCCATGGCCAAGGACAACGGCACCGCCTTCGTCGCCGCCTGGCGCGCCAACGCCCGGCATCTCGAGCGCCATGGGCTCTACGACCCGGCGTTCGAGCACGACGCCTGCGGCGTCGGCTTCGTCGCCGCGATCGACGGCAAGCCCCGGCGCGAGGTCGTCGTCGCCGCCGTCGACGCGCTCAAGGCCGTGTGGCACCGGGGCGCGGTCGACGCCGACGGCAAGACCGGCGACGGCGCCGGCATCCACATCCAGATTCCCGACGACTTCTTCCGCTCGCACATCCGCCGTTCGGGCCATGTGTCCGAGGCCGGCCGGCTGGCGGTGGGCATGGTGTTCCTGCCCAAGACCGACCTCGGCGCCGCCGAGTCGTGCCGCTCGATCGTCGAGGCGGAGATCCTGCGCTTCGGCCATGCCATCTACGGCTGGCGCCAGGTGCCGATCGACGCCACGGTGATCGGCGACAAGGCCAACGCGACCAGGCCCGAGATCGAGCAGGTCATGGTCGCCAACGGCAAGGGCGACGACGACGACGCCTTCGAACGCGACCTTTACGTCATCCGCCGGCGCATCGAGAAGCGGGTGGTCGAGGCGCAGATCACCGGGTTCTACGTGTGCTCGCTGTCGTGCCGCTCAATCATCTACAAGGGGCTGTTCCTGGCCGAGCAGCTCACCGCGTTCTACCCGGACCTGGGCGACGAACGCTTCGTCTCCGCCTTCGCCATCTTCCACCAGCGCTACTCGACCAACACGTTCCCGACCTGGTGGCTGGCCCAGCCGTTCCGCATGCTGGCCCACAACGGCGAGATCAACACGCTGCGCGGCAACGTCAACTGGATGAAGAGCCACGAAGCGCGCATCGACTCGGATCACTTCGGCCCCTACATCGACGACATCAAGCCGGTCATACCGTCGGGGGCGTCGGATTCGGCGGCACTCGACGCCGCCTTCGAGCTGCTCTCCCGCGCCGGACGCTCGGCGCCGCTGGTCAAGACCATGATGATCCCCGAGGCGTGGTCGAAGAAGGCGTCGATCCCCGACGAGATCACGGCGCTCTACAGCTACTGCAACTGCGTCATGGAGCCGTGGGATGGCCCGGCCGCGATCGCCGCCACCGACGGCCGCTGGGTGCTGGGCGGCATGGACCGCAACGGCCTGCGCCCGATGCGCTACGCCATCACCGGCGACGGCCTGGTGTTCGTCGGTTCCGAGGCCGGCATGGTGCCGCTGAACGAGCAAGACCTGGTCGAGAAGGGCCGGCTCGGCCCCGGCCAGATGATCGCCGTCGACCTGGCCGAGGGCCGGCTGCTGCACGACCGCAAGCTCAAGGAGATGCTCGCGCGCGAGCAGCCCTACGGCCAATGGGTCAGCAACATCACCCACCTCGACAGCCTGATCCGCGCGGGCGACGCGCCGCGCCCGACCATGGACCGCGAGGGCTTGCGCGCGCGCCAGCGCGCCGCCGGCTACACGCTCGAGGATCTCGAGCTGATCCTGCATCCCATGGTCGAGGACGCCAAGGAGGCGGTCGGCTCGATGGGCGACGACACGCCGGTCGCGGTGCTGTCGGAGTCCGAGCAGTTCCGCGGCTTGCACCACTACTTCCGCCAGAGCTTCAGCCAGGTCACCAACCCGCCGATCGACAGCTTCCGCGAGAGCCGGGTCATGACGCTCGACACCCGGCTCGGCAACCTGGGCAACGTGCTCGACCAGGACGCCAGCCAGACGCGCATCCTGCAGCTCCAGTCGCCGGTGCTGACCAACGGCGAGTTCGCCGCCATGCGCCGCTACATGGGCAAGGACGCGACCGCCATCGCCACGACCTTCCCGGCGGAGGACGATCCGGAGGCGCTGCGCAACGCGATCCTGCGCATCCAGCACGAGGCCGAGGACGCGGTGCGCGGCGGCACCGTGCACCTGATCCTGAGCGACGAGGAGGCGGGCGAGGCGCGGGCCGCCATTCCCATGGTGCTGGCCGCCGGCGCGGTGCACAGCCATCTGGTGCGTCAGAACCTGCGCACGTTCACCTCGCTCAACGTGCGCTCGGCCGAGGCGCTCGACGTCCACCACGTCGCCGTGCTGATCGGCGTCGGCGCCACCACGGTCAACGCCTACCTGGCCGAGGAGAGCGTGCTCGACCGTCACCGGCGCGGGCTGTTCCCCGCGCTCGACCCGGCCCAGTGCATGGCCCGTTACAAGCAGGCGGTCAGCGACGGGCTGCTCAAGATCATGTCGAAGATGGGCATCTCGGTGCTGTCGTCGTACCGGGGCGGCTACAACTTCGAGGCGGTGGGGCTCAGCCGCACCCTGGTCGCCGACTTCTTCCCCGGCATGCCGTCGCGCATCTCGGGCATCGGGCTCAACGGCATCCAGCACAAGATCATGCGGCTGCACCGCGAGGCGTGGGCCGAGGCGACCCGGGCGCTGCCGATCGGCGGGCTCTACCGCTTCCGCCGCGGCGGCGAGCGCCACGCCTGGGAAGGCCCGCTGATCCACCTGTTGCAGTCCGCGGTGGCGACCGATTCCTACACCCTGTTCAAGAAGTACACCGAGGGCATGCGCGACCGGCCGCCCGTCGACCTGCGGGACTTGCTCGACTTCAAGCCCGCGCGCGCGCCCGTGGCGCTCGACGAGGTCGAGTCGCTGACCGAAATCCGCAAGCGCTTCGTCACGCCGGGCATGTCGCTGGGCGCGCTGGGGCCCGAGGCCCACGAGACTCTCGCCATCGCCATGAACCGGATCGGCGCGCGCTCGAACGCGGGCGAGGGCGGCGAAGGGCCCGAACGGTTCCGCCCGCGCCCCAACGGCGACAACGCCAACTCGCCCATCAAGCAGGTCGCCTCGGGCCGGTTCGGCGTCACCGCCGAGTATCTCGTCGCCGCGTCGGAATTGCAGATCAAGATCGCCCAGGGCGCCAAGCCCGGCGAAGGCGGGCAACTGCCCGGCTTCAAGGTCACGGTCGAGATCGCCCGGCTGCGCCACGCCCAGCCGGGCGTGTCGCTGATCTCGCCGCCGCCGCACCACGACATCTATTCGATCGAGGACCTGGCGCAGCTCATCTATGACCTGAAGCAGATCAGCCCCGAGGCGCGGGTCTCGGTCAAGTTGGTGTCCCAGGCGGGCATCGGCACGGTCGCGGCCGGCGTGGCCAAGGCCAAGGCCGACCTCATCCTCATCGCCGGGCACGCCGGGGGCACCGGCGCCTCGCCCCAGTCGAGCATCAAGTACGCGGGCTCGCCGTGGGAGATGGGGCTGAGCGAGGTCAACCAGGTGCTGACCCTCAACCGGCTGCGCCATAGGGTGCGGCTCCAGGTCGACGGCGGCATCCGGACCGGGCGCGACGTGGTGATCGCCGCCCTACTCGGCGCCGAGGAGTTCGGCGTCGGCACCGCCTCGCTCGTCGCCATGGGCTGCATCCTGGTACGCCAGTGCCACGCCAACGCCTGCCCGGTCGGCATCTGCACCCAGCGCCCCGAGCTGCGCGCCAAGTTCACCGGCTCGCCGGAGAAGGTGGTCAACCTGTTCTCGTTCCTGGCCGAGGAGGTGCGCGAGATCCTGGCCGGGCTCGGCGCCCGCTCGCTCGACGAGATCGTCGGGCGCACCGACTTGTTGATGCAGGTCGGGCGCGGCTCGCCTTATCTCGACGACCTCGACCTCAACCCGTTGCTGGCCCAGGCCGACCCCGGTCCCGAGGGCCGCGTGTGCGCGCTCAAGGGCCGCAACGAGGTGCCCGACACGCTCGACGCCCAGATGATCCACGACGCCCGCGCGGCGCTCGAAGGCGGCGAGCGGATGCAGCTCGCCTACAACGTGCGCAACACCCACCGGGCGGTCGGCGCCAGGTTGTCATCGATGATCACCCGCCGCTTCGGCATGAGCGGGCTCAAGCCCGGCCACATCACGGTGCGGTTGCGCGGCTCGGCCGGGCAGTCGCTCGGCGCCTTCGCGGTGCAGGGCGTGCGCCTCGAGGTGTTCGGCGACGCCAACGACTACGTCGGCAAGGGACTGTCGGGCGGCACCATCGTCGTGCGCCCGCTGGCATCGAGCCCGCTCGTCGCCCGCGACAACACGATCATCGGCAACACCGTGCTCTACGGCGCCACCGCCGGGCGGCTGTTCGCCGCCGGCCAGGCCGGCGAGCGCTTCGCCGTGCGCAACTCGGGCGCCGTGGCCGTGATCGAGGGCTGCGGCTCGAACGGCTGCGAGTACATGACCGGCGGCAGCGCCGTGGTGCTCGGCCGGGTCGGCGACAACTTCGCCGCCGGCATGACCGGGGGCATGGCGTTTGTCTACGACGACGATGCCGTGCTGCCGGAACGCATCAACGGCGACACGGTGATCCACGTCCGCGTGGCGAGCCGGCACTGGGAAGCCGAGCTCAAGGCGCTGGTCGAGGAGCACGCGCGCGAGACCCAGTCCGCCCAGGCCCAGGCCCTGTTGACCGATTGGGACCTGGTTGTCGGCCGCTTCTGGCAGGTGGTGCCGAAGGAGATGCTCGCCCACCTCGACCACCCGCTGACCGACGAGGCGGCGGAGCAGCGGGCTTAGGGTCGCTCGTCCTGCGTTCCGAGCAGCGCGGCGAGGCGGGCGCGGACCTCGGCAAGGACTTCGGCAGGGACGTGTCCGGCCACCTTGAGCTTGCGCGCCTTCCGGTCGATGGACTTTACTTGGTCGGCGAGGACGGCGCCGGCAATCGCCAGACCATTGGGCAAGGGCACCTTGAAGGGGTAGGGCGCAAGGTTCGAGGTGATCGGGCAGACGATCGTGAATAGGGTCTTCTCATGGTAGGCGCGGGGTGAAAGGACCAAGGCCGGTCGTCTCCCCGCCTGCTCATGCCCAGCCTGGGGGTCGAATCGAACCCAAACGAGGTCGCCGGATTCGGGAAGCTCGGTCAAAGCGACTCTTTCCCGATGGGGCTGAACTCGACGGCGTCCGGCACGTTGTCCGGCGTGATCTGCCGGAGCAGATCGGCGAGCCGATAGGGCCGCTTCGACGCGCGGATGACGACCGCGCCCTCTTTCATCCGCAGTTCGACGGACTCGCCCTCCTTGACCCCGAGTTCGTCCGCAACGGTTCTCGGCAGGCGGATTGCCAAGCTGTTGCCCCAACGGGATACGCGCGCGCGCATGGTCAAGCTCCACCAAATGATCTACAATGTAGATTGTTCAGGGACCGATAGCAAGGGTTGGTCATGCCGATCGAAGCCACAGCGAGGCCTGGCATGCCACGCAGGCCCACGCCCGACGACCGCGAGTGGATCGAGCGGTTGGCCGCGCTGTTCGGCACCGGATACACCAGAAGTCTCGCCGTCCATGGCGGACGCGGAGCTTGGGGCGAACCCTCGCCTACGTCGGACGGCGCGGGGCGAACGGGTCGAGGGTCGGCACCGCGAAGGGTTCGAAGTCCCGCACGTTGCGGGTGACTACGGTCAAGCCGTGGACCAGCGCCGTGGCGGCGATCATGGCGTCCTCGATCAGCCGGTCCGGGCGCCGGTGCATGAGCTGGGCGCAGAGGCGAAAGGCCCGCGCGTCCATGGCGACAACGTTCCACGACACGGCGACCCGGTCGAGCCACGCCTCGATTTCATCCGCCTTGGCCGCATCCTGCTCGCGCGTGATCTCGATCCCCGCCTGCAGTTCGGCGAGCGTCACGGCCGAGACGCGCAGGTGTTCGTCGGGCACGGCCGCGAGCCACGCCACCACGGCGCCGTGCGGCTTGGTCCGGCGCAATTCGGAGACGACGTTGGTGTCGAGCAGGTACACGCTCAGCCGAGCGCAGCCGGGGCCCGGCGGCGCAACCTGCCGCGTTTCGGAACCGCGAGGTCGACGCGCGCCGCATCGCTCAGCAGAAGCGCCTTGAGCGAGGGCCGCGCGCTCTCGAGCCGGCGCCAGGTCTCGACCGGCACCAGGACCGCCTGCTCGACCCCGCGTCGCGTCACGACTTGAGGGCCGTCGCGGAGTGTCGCGTCGAGCAACGCGCTGAACCGCGCCTTGGCGTCCTGCACCGGCCAATTCGTCACGGCAACGCTCCCTCGGCAGATAATGACTAGTCATATAACTAGTCAGATAACACCCGTCAAGCCGCCTGTGAAAAAACCCGGGCCGCGGAGGCGGCCCGGGGAACGGCGGGAGATGAAGCCGACGAAGGCTTATTTCGGCTGGGGCACGATGCGCAGGTAAGGCCTCGGCGCCTTCCAGCCGGCAGGATAGGTCTTCTTGGCCTCCTCGTCGGAGACCGAGCCGGCGATGATGACGTCCTCGCCCTTCTTCCAGTTGACCGGGGTCGCCACCTTGTGCTTCGCCGTCAACTGCATCGAATCGATGACGCGGAGCACCTCGTCGAAGTTGCGCCCGGTGGTCATCGGGTAGGTCAGCATCAGCTTGATCTTCTTGTCGGGCCCGACGATGAACACGGTGCGCACGGTCGCGTTGTCGGCCGGCGTGCGCCCCTGCGACGTGGCGCCCGCGGCTTCGGGCAGCATGTCGTAGAGCTTGGCGATCTTGAGCTCGGGATCGCCGATCAGCGGGTACGTCACCTTGGCGCCCTGGGTCTCCTCGATGTCCTTGGACCACTTCTCGTGGTCGCTGACCGGATCGACGCTGATGCCGATGATCTTGGTGTTGCGCTTGTCGAACTCGGGCTTGAGCTTCGCCATGTAGCCGAGCTCGGTCGTGCACACGGGCGTGAAGTCCTTGGGATGCGAAAACAGGATCGCCCAGCCGTCGCCGACCCACTGATGGAAGTCGATCTTGCCCTGGGTGGTTTCGGCGGTGAAGTTGGGCGCCTCGGAGTTGATGCGCAAGGACATGGCGGTCCTCCCGGTTGTTGGTTGGTTGGCGCGAGTATCGCGGCCGGCACCGTCTGGCGCAACCGCGTCGCGCTGTCATCGTTGACGGGAGACACGGTTCCGGGGCCGACTGCGCGCGCAACAACGAGGGGGCTACGCCATGGACGACGCCGAGTTCCAAGCCAAGAAGGCCGAGATGACACCGTGGTACTGGTGGGGCATTCCCACATTCTTCAAGTGCCCGTGGGACGAGGACCCGGCCCATTGCGACATCGCCCTCGTCGGCGTGCCCCATTCGTCGGGCAACGGCTCGACCGAGCGCGACCAGCACCTGGGCCCGCGCGCGGTGCGCAACGTCTCCGGCTGGTACCGGCGCGGCCATCAGGCGTTCGGCATCGTGCCCTGGGAGGTCGCGCGCATCCACGACCTGGGCGACGTGCCGCTGCCCCACGCCATGGTCAACGACATCTGCGTCGCCGACATCGAGGGCTTCTTCAAGCGGCTCGATCGCGCCGGCACGCGGCCCGTGTCGGTCGGCGGCGACCACGCGATAACCGGGCCGATCCTCAAGGCGATCGCCGGCAAGGACGCCCGGCTTTCGGGCGGGCGCAAGTGCGCGCTCGTCCACTTCGACGCTCACCGCGACGACTACGCGCACCTCCCGCACTGGCTGGGCAGCGTGCGCTCGGCCGCGCACTGGGCGGCGTACACGGTGGTCGAGAACCACGTCGATCCGGGGCGCAGCGTGCAGCTCGGCATGCGCGGCAACCCGATCAAGCCGCGCGCCGACATCTATCAGAGCAAGCTCGGCTACCACCTGATCCCGGCCGAGACCTACTTCGAGCTCGGCATCGCGCGCACGGTCGAGCTGATCCGCGACCGGGTCGGCGACTCGCCTGTCTACGTCACCCTCGACCTCGACGTGCTCGACCCGGCCGAGGCGCCCGCGGTCGCCAACCTGGAGCCGATGCAGCGTGGCCTGCGCGCCTGGGAGGTCATGAAGATCCTGCACGGCCTGCGCGGGCTCGACGTGATCGGCGCCGACATCGTGTGCCTGATCCCGAGCAAGGACACCCGGGCCAACCTCACGTCCATGACCGCGATGGCGCTGATGTTCGAGCAGATCGCCCTGATCGCCGACAGCCTCGCCGGCCGGCAAGCAGCGGCGTGAGCGGCATCCGTATCGTGCTTGCCTCGCGCACGCGAACGGGTTTCAATCGGAACCGGCGACCGCGTACCGGTCCGTCAACGCCGACAAGACGTTAACCGTGTTTTCGACCGGGGCAGCATGGACAATATCGGAGCGGTCGCGAGCGTCCACGGGCTGAAGGCCCAGGGGCTCGCGCCGGCGCGCGCCTGGTGGAACCAGGGCGTCGAGGCGCTCTACGAGGAGGCGGTCAGGCGCGGCGAGGGCGTGATCGCGGCCGACGGCCCGCTGGTGGTCGAAACCGGCGCCCACACCGGGCGCTCGGCCAGGGACAAGTTCGTCGTGCGCGACGGCCTGACCGAGTCGACGGTGTGGTGGGGCGCGGTCAACCAGCCCATGACGCCCGAGAACTTCGGCCGGCTCGAGGCCGACATGAAGGCGTACCTCGCCGGGCACGACGTGTTCGTGCAGGACCTGTGGGCCGGCGCCGACGCGCGGCACAGGCGGAACGTGCGCGTGCTCACCACGCTCGCCTGGCACAGCCTGTTCATCCGCCACCTCCTGATCGTGCCGCCCGACGAGGCGCGGGTCGCGTTCCGGCCCGATTTCACGATCATCGACGCGCCTGGCTTCAAGGCCGACCCGGCGCGCCACGGGAGCCACGGCTCGACCGTGATCGCCATCGACTTCTCACGCCGGCTGGTGCTGATCGGCGGCACCGCGTACGCCGGCGAGATCAAGAAGTCGGTGTTCACGATCCTGAACTTCGTGCTGCCCGCGGACGGCGTCCTGCCCATGCACGGCTCGGTCAACGTCGGACCGGGCGGCGATTCGGCGGTGTTCTTCGGGCTTTCGGGCACCGGCAAGACGACGCTGTCGGCCGACGCCAGCCGCACGCTGGTCGGCGACGACGAGCACGGCTGGTCCGCCGATGGCGTGTTCAACTTCGAGGGCGGCTGCTACGCCAAGATGATCCGGCTCGATCCCGAGGCCGAGCCCGAGATTTTCGCCACCACGCGGCGCTTCGGCACGGTGCTCGAGAACGTGGCGATCGACCCGGCGACGCGCCGGCTCGACCTCGACGACGCGCGGCTGACCGAGAACACGCGGGGCGCCTACCCGCTCGATTTCATCCCCAACGCCTCGCCCACCGGCGTCGCCGGCTATCCGGCCAACGTCGTCATGTTGACGGCGGACGCCTTCGGCGTGCTGCCGCCGATCGCGCTGCTCACGCCCGAGCAGGCCATGTACCACTTCCTGTCCGGCTACACCGCCAAGGTCGCCGGCACCGAGCAGGGCCTGGGCCGCGAACCCCAGGCGACGTTCTCGACCTGCTTTGGGGCGCCGTTTATGCCGCGCCACCCGGCGGTCTACGCGCGCATGCTGGCCGAGCGGGTCGGGCGCGGCGTGCGCTGCTGGCTGGTCAATACCGGCTGGAGCGGCGGCGGGTACGGCGTCGGGCGGCGCATCGCCATCGCGCATACGCGGGCGCTGTTGCACCGGGCGTTGGACGGCACGCTGGCCAATGCCGAGTTCCGGCGCGACGCGAGCTTCGGCCTCCAGGTGCCACGGGCCTGCCCGGGCGTGCCCACAGAGGTGCTCGACCCGCGCGCGACCTGGGCCGACGGCGCGCTCTACGACGCCACGGCGAAGGCCCTGATCGACCGTTTCCAACGCAACTTCGAGCAGTTCGACGGCCACGTGGACGACGGCGTGCGCGCGGCCGGTCCGCGCATCGCCGCCTGACCGGGACGACGGTGAAATATCCGGGCGGTCGCGGACGTTGTAGGCATATGGCCCCGTCGCACCGCCTGGCGTCGATCCCCAAGGCCTACCCGTCCGCGCCCGCCGCAGGTGAGGGTGCCGTGCCCTCCGGCGGGGCCGTGCGCGGACGAAGCGGCAACGCCGGGGGTTGAAGCCGCCCGGTGGCCAGTTTCGCTGAAACCTGGTTCGGGCCGATCGCCGACCGCGAACAGGCCGTGACCGCGTTGCGCGGCGCGGCCAACGGCGCGGTGGTGCTGGCCGTGATTTACGCGCTCGACCCGGCGCGCTTCGTGCGCGCGCTCGGCGGCGAGGTGTTCGAGCTCGACGTGGCGTTGGTGCTCGACGCCGGGTTGCTGGTCTACCTGGCGCTGATGGCCTTGCGCCACCGCAGCCGCGCCTTCGCCGTCGTGCTCGCGGTCTGGGTCGTGTTCAACACCGTGGGAACGGTGTTGTTCCGCATGTCGCACATCCCGTTCGGCAACAACGTGTTCCTCGCCGCCGCGGGACTCTACGTGGCGTTCCGCATGGTGCTGGCGACGTGGCGTTGGCACCGGCTCAAGGGCACGCGGCTGGCGGGCCGCGTTGCCGTGATCAAGAACCTGGCCGGGTGCGCGACCTCGGCGCTCGCCATGGTCGTGCTCGCCCTTGCGCTCGAGCGCCTGGCCGGCGCCACCGGGATTTCCAGGGCGCACGGCAGCCTGACGCTTCTGATCGCGGTCGTCGCGTACAGCCTGCCGTTCGCGCCCTGGTTCCCCTGGCTCGGCCGCCGGGCGCTCACCCGGCCCTGAGCGGTCAGCCGCAACTCGCATACTCCGGCCGCCGGTTGTCGTTGAGTGGCCGCTCGACCCGACCGTAGGCGATCAGGTACGGGATGTCGCCGCGGCTGACGCCGATGTCGGCGAGCAGCCGGTCGTCGAGCCTGAGCAGCGCATACTCGGCGGCGGCGTTTTCCCGCGCGGCACGCCAGCGGCGCCACGCCTTGGCCAGCCGGGCGAGCGGCGAGGCTGGCGTCGGGCCGGGGCGGTAGGCCGGCGGGTTGTCCGGGGTCAGAAAGGCGCCGTGGGTGTACACGGCTGTCAGGGCATCGTAGAGACTCATCATCGCGGCCTCCTTAGGTGTGACATATCCTCATGTCGAGTGTGGGTTAAGAACTTGCGTTATGCTTGACATACGGCCATTTATCGGCGATCACAAACGAGTAATTCGCAAGCCATGCATTAGCTGAACTAACAGATATGGCCCGCCGCCTGCCGCCGCTCAATGCGCTCCGCGCCTTCGAGGCCGCGGGCCGACACCTGAGCTTCACCAAGGCGGCCGGCGAGCTGCACGTGACCCACGCCGCGATCAGCCATCAGGTGCGCGCGCTCGAGCAACACTTGGGTCAGCCGCTGTTCCGCCGCCTGACGCGGGCGGTGAAGCTGACCGAGGCCGGGCGCGTGCTGCTGCCGGTTATGACCGAAGCGCTCGACGCCATGGCGGCCGCGGTGCGCCGGATCGGCGCCGACGACGGCCAGGGGGCGCTGACCATCAGCATGACCCCGGCGTTCGCGGCGCGCTGGCTGGTACCGAGGCTCGGCAGCTTCCAGGAGGCGTACCCGGACATCGATGTCCGCCTGGCGCCGTCGATCCAGCTCGTTGACTTCGCGCGCGACGACGTCGACCTGGCGATCCGCTACGGGCGCGGCGCCTGGCCCGGGCTGAAGTCCGAGCTGCTGTTGACGCTCGACATGGTCCCGGTGTGCAGCCCGGAATTGTGCCGGGGCAACCGGCCGCTCAAGGAGCCGGCCGATCTGCGCCACCACACGCTGCTGCACGACGACCTGGGCGAGAACTGGCGGCGCTGGCTGGTCGCGGTCGGCGTCGAGGGAGTCGACCCCACGCGCGGGCCCAAGTTCGGCGACGAGAACCTGATGCTGCAGGCGGCGATCCAGGGTCAGGGGGTGGCGGTGGCGGAAAGCGCGCTGGTCGCCGGCGACTTGGCGGCGGGGCGCCTGTGCAGGCCGTTCGACATCAGCCTGCCCTCGGGGGCCGGGTACTACCTAGTCTACCCCGCGCCCGCCGCCGGCCGGCGCACGGTCAAGGCGTTCCGCGACTGGCTGCTCGCGGAAGCCAAGCCAGGCGGCTGATCGCGGATCGGGGTGTGAACCCGTGGCCGCACCGCCGCGGATCGTCGTCGCGCCTCAGCGGGACGTGAGGCCCGCAGCGGCCAGGCCGCTCAAGAAATGCTCGCGATCCGGCGTGCTGGTGATCGGCAACACCTGGTCGATGAAGGCGACCGAGATGTCGGGTTTGAGCCGGCGCAACCGGTCGCGCCACGACGAGTCCCAATCGCCGTGGCGCGCCTCGCCCCGTCAGTGCGCCTAGCCCCGGGTCACGCGGTCAACCGCCGTCCTCGTCCGGCAGTCGTGGCACGCCGTGGGCCTCCGCGGCGGCCGACAATTCGCGATCGAACGTCACGAGCGGGAGCGATCGCCGCGACGCAAGTTCCAGGTACGCGGCGTCGTAAACGGAAAGCCCGTGCTGCTCGGCAAGATCGAGGGTCGCGGACCACGCATGATCGCCGGTTTGCGGATCGATCTCGATCGGAAGCCCCGCCAGGCCATGCAAGGCCCGGGTCCGCTGGGCAGTCGTCAAGCGGCCGCGTCGCACGGCAACGAGCAGCGTATTCGCGACCTCGAGCCGCCAAAGAGATGGCACGACGGCGCCGTGTCGCGTGACGAGGTCGAGGACCCGGCGCACCGCGACCGTGTCCTCGTCCCGGATCAGCCAGGCGACGGTGACGGAGCTGTCGAGAACCAGAGCCGCCACGTCAGCGCCGACCCTGATCGCGATACTCCCTCCACTCGGACCAATCGAAGCGTTCGAGGTTCAGTTCCCGCGCGAGGGCGCGCAGATCCTCGGCGGCCGCGCGGGCGCGCGTCAGGTCGCGGGTATCGGCCATGGGCACGAGCCTCGCCACCGCCCGGCCATGGCGGGTTATGACGATCTCCTCGCCGCGCTCGGCCCGCTCCAGCAGCGCGGAGAGCTTGTTCTTGGCCTCGAAGGCACCAATACGCATGGGTGGACTATCCATCTAGCTTGAGCTAGATTATCACGATCCAAACACGAATGGCTAGGTTTTCGCCGGGTCAGTGCGCCTGGCCCCAGGTCGGGCCCCAGCCGGTATCGACTACCAGCGGCACGTCGAGGTGCGCGGCCCCCGCCATGGTCGTTCGGGCGACCTCGGCGGTTGCCTCGACCTCCGTAGCGGGCACCTCGAACAGGAGCTCGTCGTGGACCTGGAGCAGCATGCGCGCCTTGAGCCCCGCGCGCGTGAGCGCACCGGGCATGCGGATCATGGCGCGCTTGATGATGTCGGCGGCCGAGCCCTGCAAGGGCGCGTTGATCGCCGCGCGCTCCCAGAACCCGCGCTTGGCCGGGTTCTTGTCGTTGATGCCCGGCACATGGCAGCGCCGGCCGAACATGGTGGCGACGAAGCCGTTGGCGCGGGCGAACGCGCGCGTGCGCTCCATATAATCGCGGATGCCCGGGTAACGCTGGAAGTACGCCTTGATGTACAGGGCGGCCGCGTCCTGCGGGATGCCGAGCTGGCGCGCCAGCCCGAAGGCGCTGATGCCGTAGATGATGCCGAAGTTGATCGCCTTGGCGCTGCGCCTGACCGCCGGGTCCATGCCCTCGACCGGCACGCCGAACACCTGGCTCGCGGTGAGCGCGTGGATGTCGGCTCCGTCGCGGAACGCCTGCTTGAGCACCGCGATGTCGGCGACGTGCGCGAGCAGCCTTAGCTCGATCTGGGAATAGTCGGCCGAGAGCAGCACGTGACCCGGCTCGGCCACGAAGGCCTCGCGGATCTTGCGCCCTTCCTCGGTGCGCACCGGAATGTTCTGCAGGTTGGGATCGGTCGAGGCGAGCCGTCCGGTCGAGGCCCCGGCCATGGCGAACGAGGTATGGACTCGCCCCGTCGCCGAGTTGATCTGCTCGACCAGGGTGTCGGTGTAGGTCGACTTGAGCTTGGTGAGCTGGCGCCAGTCGAGCACCCGGGCCGGCAGGTCGTGGCCCTGGGCCGCGAGCTCCTCGAGGATGTCCGCGCCGGTGCCGTAGGCGCCGGTCTTGCCCTTCTTGCCGCCGCCGAGCCCCTGCTCGTCGAACAGCACCTCGCCGAGCTGCTTGGGCGAGCCGATGGCGAACGGCCGGCCGGCGAGCTTGTGGATCGTCGCCTCGAGCGCGACGATCCGCCGGCCGAAATCCGCCGAAAGCCGGTCGAGCTTCGCCCGCTCGACCCGGATGCCGGCGCGTTCCATGTCGCGCAGCACCGGGATCAGCGGTCGCTCGATCGTCTCGTACATGGCGACCATGCGCTCGGCCAAGAGCCGCGGCTTGAGCAGGGCGTGCAGCCGCCAGGTCACGTCCGCGTCCTCGGCCGCGTAGTCGCGCGCCCGGTCCAGCGGCACCAAGTCGAAGGTGATCCGGTTCTTGCCCGATCCGGCCACGTCCTTGAACGCGATCGTCGTGTGGCCCAGGTGGTGCATGGCCAGGTAGTCCATGCCGTGCTCGCTTCGTCCGCCGTCGAGCACGAACGACAGCAGCATGGTGTCGTCGACCGGGGCGATGTCGACGTCGTAGGTCGCCAACACGACCGCGTCGTATTTGATGTTGTGGCCGATCTTGAGCACCGAAACGTCCTCGAGCAGCGGCTTCAGGAGCGCGAGCGCGCGGTCGCGCCCGATCTGGCGCGGCGTGTGGTCGAGCGCGTCGCGCGGCCGGTGGGCGACGGGCACGTAGCACGCGACGCCCGCGCCGAGCGCCAGGCTGAACCCGACCAGCTCGGCCCGCACCGCGTCGAGCGAGGTCGTCTCGGTATCGAACGCGACGGCGCCCTGGCGCGTGGCCCGGGCGATCCAGTCGGCGAGCCGGGCCTCGTCCTGGACCAGCTCGTAGGCGACCTCCTTGGCTGCCTTGGGCGCGGCAGCCGGGGATGCCGGTTCGACGCCCTTGGCGCCGAGCCAGGCCCACGCGCGGGGGATCACCGAACGGAAGCCCTGTGCCTCGAGGAAGCCGATCAGCCGCTCGGCGTCCGGCGGGTCGGGCACCAGGGCCCAGATCGGCAGCGGCACCGGCACGTCGTCCTTGAGCGTGACCAGCGCCAGCGAGACCCGCGCCTGGTCGGCGAAATTGATCAGGTTCTCGCGCCGCTTCGGTTGCTTGATCTCGCCGGCCCGGGCGAGCAGCGTCGCCAGGTCGCCGTAGGTCGCGATCAGCTCGGCCGCGGTCTTGACGCCGATGCCGGGCACGCCCGGCACGTTGTCGGTCGAATCGCCGGCGAGCGCCTGGACCTCGACCACCTTGTCCGGGCCGACGCCGAACTTGGCTTGGACGTCCAGCGCCGTGATCGGCCGGCCCTTGAGCGCGTCGTACATCTTGATGCCGTCCTCGACGAGCTGCATCAAGTCCTTGTCCGAGGACACGATGGTGACCTCGGCCCCGGCGCGCGCGCCCTGGCGCGCATAGGTGGCGATGATGTCGTCGGCTTCGTAGCCGTCCATCTCGATGGCCTTGAGCCCGAGGGCGCGCGTCGCCTCGCGCACCAGCGCGAACTGCGGCACCAGCTCGGGCGGGGCGTCGGGCCGGTGCGCCTTGTAAGCGGGGTAGATGTCGTTGCGGAAGCTGCGCCTGGCCTTGTCGAACACGCAGACCACCGCGTCGGCGTCGGTGTCGGCCAACAGCTTCAGGATCATGTTGGTGAAGCCGAACACGGCGTTGACCGGCGTGCCGTCGGCGCGCGTCATTGGCGGCAGGGCGTGGAAGGCGCGGAAGATGAAGCCCGAGGCGTCGATCAGGTAAAGGTGCCGCGGCGTGGGCTTGTCGGTCATGACGCGGGCTTTCCGCCGGGCAGAGCGTCAGTGCCCGGTCTTCGCCCCGACCTTGAGCACGAAGCGGCGGCCGCAGTACGGACAGTCGATGTGTCCCTCGGCCGTGAGATCGAGGTAGACGCGCGGGTGACCAAGGGTGCCACCGTCGCACGCCACCCTGGCGCTGTCGACCTCGAGGGTCTCGGGCGCCTGGCTATCGGAAGGCTGCGTCATGGCTGACCTCGCTCGCTACGGGCGGCCGGCGCGTTGACCCGCCGACGCGGCGGATGATACGCAAGGCTGCGTTCCGTTCAACCGTGGTGTCACCGTGCCCGAGCCGGACGTCGCGGTCATCCTCGAAGGCGTGCACAAGATCTACGGCCGCGACGGGCGCACCGTCGAGGCCCTCGGCGGCATCGACCTGGACGTGCCGCGGGGCGCCTTCTTCGGCCTGCTCGGCCCCAACGGCGCGGGCAAATCGACGCTGATCAACATCCTGGCCGGCCTGGTCATCAAGACCCGGGGCAGGGTCACCATCTGGGGCCACGACATCGACCGGGCGCCGCTGGCGGCGCGCTCGTCGATCGGCGTGGTGCCGCAGGAGCTCAACATCGACCCGTTCTTCACGCCGCGCGAAACCCTCGAGCTCCAGGCCGGGCTCTACGGCGTGCCGCGCAGCCGCCGGCGCACCGACGAGATCCTGGCGGCGGTCGGGCTGACCGATCAGGCCGGCGCCTACGCGCGCACGCTGTCCGGGGGCATGCGCCGCCGCCTGCTGGTCGCCAAGGCCATGGTCCACCAGCCGCCGGTGCTGGTGCTCGACGAGCCGACCGCGGGCGTCGATGTCGAGCTGCGCCGCCAGTTCTGGCGCTACGTGGCCAAGCTGAACACCGGCGGCACGACGATCCTGCTGACCACCCATTACCTCGAGGAGGCCGAGCGGTTCTGCGACCGGATCGCGATCATCGACCGGGGCCGCCTGATCGCGTGCGAGCCGACGGGCGATCTGGTCCGCCGGCTCGACCGCAAGGTGATCCGCCTGACCGTGGCGGGCGGCATCGCGGCGGTGCCCGAAGGGTTGCGCTCATACGCCGCCACCGTGACCCCGGGCGGCCGGCTCGCCATCCCCTACCGGCCGAGCACGACGAGGGTGGAGGAAATCCTGGCGGCGGTGCGGGCGGCGGGGGTCGAGATTCTCGACCTTTCGACCGAGGAGGCGGCGCTCGAGGACATCTTCCTCGACCTGACCCGCCGCCATTCGAGCCCCGACGCGGCGCCGGGATGACCGATTCGCCGCGTCGGCCCATGGTTCCGGGCGGCTCGAATTTATTCCGCTGCTGGATACCATTAGTAAACGAGAACAGGCGTTAAATCTCAGGCTGTCCGGACCCTAGCGGCCTCGGCCCGAGGTGATGCGGTGCGTGTCCTGCTGATCGATGACGACGATGCCGTGCGCGAGACCCTGCGCGAATTCCTCGCCAGGGGCGGTCACGAGGTCGTCGAGGCGCGCGACGGCGCCGAGGCCCTGGCCGAGCTCGCTCGGGCACGGCCCGACGCCATCCTGTGCGACCGGATGATGCGGGTCATGTCCGGCTACGAGCTGCTGGAAGTCGTGCGCCGCGACTGGCCGACGCTCGACTCCGTGCCATTCTTCTTCCTGACCGGCCTGGCCGACGAGCGCGACGTCGCGGCCGTCGAGCACCTGCGGCCGGCCGGGTACCTGCGCAAGCCGATCCGGCAGGCGGAACTGCTGGCGGCGCTGGACGCCGCCGTGCCGCCGGCCGCCGCGAAACCCCGCGACGACTGACGGGGCGACACGAGGGTTGAGCGCGACCGCGGGATAAGCGTACAGTCCGCGCGGTCGCACCCGTAGCTCAGTTGGATAGAGCGCTGCCCTCCGAAGGCAGAGGTCGTGAGTTCGAGTCTCGCCGGGTGCGCCATTTCCATGCCCCCGCGCGAAGGGAGCGCGTCGTGATGGCGGACCTTCCCGTCGCCGAACGCTGGTTCGAGTTCCGCCGCGTCGACGACGCGATCACGCTGATCCGGGAGCCGCACACCGTGCGGCTCATGCGCTGCAACATCTGGCACGTCCGGGGGCGCGACCGCGACCTGATGGTCGACTTCGGCATGGGCATCGCCAGCCTGCACGCGGCTGCCCGTCACCTGTTCGACAAGCCGGTGACCGCCGTCGCCACCCACACGCACCTCGATCACGTCGGCTCGCTCCACGAATTCGACGAGCGCATCGTCCACCGGGCCGAGGCCGCGTACATGGCGGCGCCGGACGGCGGCTTCAGCCTGTTCGCCGCCGACTACGGCCCCTGGATCGAGACCATACGCGCGAGCGGCTACGAGGTCCCGGACCTGTTCGTCACGGCGCTGCCGCACGCCGGATACGACCTGGGGGCGTACACCATCCTCGGCGCCAAGCCGACGCGGGTGGTCGACGACGGCGATACGATCGACACCGGCGACCGGCGATTCCAGGTGCTGCACCTGCCCGGCCATTCGCCCGGCTCGATCGGGCTATGGGAGGCGGCGAGCGGCACGCTGTTCTCGGGCGACGCGATCTACGACGGCCCCCTGCTCGACACGATCGCGGGCGCCGACATCGCGGCCTACGTGCGCACCATGGAGCGGCTTAGCGCGTTGCCCGTGAACGTGGTCCACGGCGGCCACGACCCGAGCTTCGGCCGCGCGCGGTTCCTCGAGCTGATCGACGCCTACCTGGCCAAGCGCGCCTGAGCCGCAGCCGCCGAGCCGTGCCCGATGACACGCCGTCGCTGAAAGCGGAGGAGCGCCCGGCGGGCGAACGCGCGGTGCCGCTCCTGGTGGCGTGCGCGCTGTTCATGGAGACATTCGACGCCTCGGTCATCGCCACCGCGCTGCCGGTGATGGCGGAATCGCTGGGCGAGCCGCCACTCGCGCTTAGCCTGGCGATCACCTCGTACCTCCTTAGCCTCGCCGTGTTCATCCCGGTCTCGGGCTGGATGGCCGACCGCTTCGGCGGCCGCACCGTGCTCCGCGCCGCGATCCTTGTGTTCACCGCGGGCTCGGTCGCGTGCGGGCTCGCGGGTTCGCTTCCCGAACTGGTCGGGGCGCGCGTCCTGCAAGGCGCGGGCGGCGCCATGATGGTGCCGGTCGGCCGGCTGATTCTGCTGCGCACGGTGCCCAAAGCGCGGCTGCTGCGCGCCATGGCGTTCGTGACCGTTCCCGCGCTCGTCGGCCCGGTGATCGGCCCGCCGCTCGGCGGCCTGATCGCCACATACGCGTCGTGGCGCTGGATCTTCCTGATCAACGTGCCGATCGGCCTCGCCGGCATGGTGCTCGTCTCGGTCCTGATCCCGAACCGGGTCGAGGACGCAGGGCGGCCGCTGGATTTTCGGGGTCTGGTGCTGGCCGGGGTTGGCCTGGCCGGGCTCATGTTCGGGCTCGAGGCGCTCGGGCGCGGCGTCCTGCCGTGGCCGGTCAGCGTCGCCCTGCTCGGCGGCGGCGGCCTGGCCGCCCTCGGCTACGCGCGCCACGCGCGCGTCTGCCCGCACCCGATCATCGACTTCGCCCTGATGCGCATTCCGACCTTCCGCGCCGCGATGCTGGGCGGCCTATTCTTCCGCATCAGCCTCGGCGCGATCCCGTTTCTGGTGCCGCTCATGCTTCAGGTCGGGTTCGGTCTGACGGCGTTCGTCGCCGGCCTGATCGGCTGCGCCGGGGCGGCGGGCGCGCTGACCATGAAGTTGGTCGCGGCGCCCTTGCTGCGGCTCGTGGGGTTCCGCCGCGTGCTGCTGGCAAACACGGTGCTCAGCGCGCTGTTCCTGATCGGCTACGGGCTGTTCGAGCCGGCGACGCCGCACCTGATCATCGTCGCCGTATTCCTGGTGGCGGGGTTCTTCCGCTCGCTCCAGTTCACCGCGCTCAACACCATGTGCTACGCCGACGCGCCCGCCGCGATGATGAGCCGGGCGACCAGCCTGGTCGGCGTCGCCCAGCAGGTCTCGCAGAGCCTGGGCGTGGGGCTGGGGGCGACGGCGTTGCACCTGACGCTGGCGCTGCGCGGCGAATCCGGGCTCGGGCCCGACAGTTTCGACCCGGCATACGCCGTGATCGGGCTGGTTTCGCTGCTCGCGCTGGCCTTTTTCCTGCCGCTGGCGCCCGACGCCGGGGCCGAGGTCAGCGGCCACGGCCGGCGCTGAAGTTTCCTGTAATGAAACTTCGTTGCACACCATTGATTCCCGTTGGCACCTTTGCTAGCGTGTCGTTGGCAAGTCGTCGGCGCAGTCGTCGGCGTTGTCGTTGCGTGTCGTCGCCGACCGGACTGGGGAGGCCCCGCCATGTGTGGAATCGCCGGCATCATGTACAAGCGCAACGGCGCCCAAGCCGAGGTCGGCCGGGCGCTGATCGAGATGCTCAACGGCTGCCAGCACCGCGGGCCCGACTCGACCGGGTTCGCGCTCTACTACGAGCCGCGGGAAGGGCACTACCGGCTGCGCTTCTACATCGGCGAGGGCGACGCGGCCGAGGCCGCCATCGCGCGCGTCAAGGACAAGCTCGAGCAGCACCAGGCGCGCATCGTCGAGGAGCACCGCGTCGCCGGCACCTACGCGGTGATCGTCAGCTTCAGCGGCGACCTGCAGGCCTTCGCCTACGCCATGGAGCACGCGGCCAAGGTGTTCTCGATCGGCGAGAGCCTGGACATCGTCAAGGACTTGGGCGGCGCCCGCGACGTGGACGAGCGCTACAAGGTCGTGAACTTTCACGGCAGCCACGGCATCGGCCACGTCCGCCTGGCGACCGAATCCGACGTTTCGCCCGATGCCTCGCACCCGTTCTGGGCGACCGGATTCGCCGACGTGGCGATCGTGCACAACGGCCAGATCACCAACTACTGGAAGATGCGCCGGCGGCTCGAGAAGCGCGGCTTCGAGTTCAACACCGCCAACGACAGCGAGCTGATCGCGGTCTACCTGGCGGACAAGCTCAGCCAGGGCTGGAAGCTCGAGGAGGCGCTCAAGCACTCGATCGCGGACCTCGACGGCACGTTCTCGTTCCTGGTTTCGACCAAGGACGAGATCGGCTACGCCAAGGACCGGCTGGCCGCCAAGCCCATGGTCATGTTCGAGGACAACGACGTCATCGCGATCGCCTCCGAGGAAGTCTCGCTCAACCGGCTCTATCCGGGCAAACACCTCAACACGTTCGAGCCGCCGCCGGGCACCTATCGGACATGGCAGCGGTCGATCTAGCCCAACTTTCGGTCCGCGCGGCCAACGAGAGGATCCGCGAGCTCGGCGCCCAGGGCGAGGACATCGAGGTCCTCAACCCCGACGCGCGCCACCACATCGGGGTCGGGCTGGTCCACCCGGTGACCGTGCGCGTGCGCGGCTCGGCCGGGTATTTCTGCGCCGGCCTGACCGACGGCCCGCGCTTCGTGGTCGACAATAACGTCGGCTGGGGCCTGGCCGACAATATGCTCAAGGGCTCGGTCGTGGTGAGCGGCAACGCCTCGGCCATCGCCGGGGTCGCGATCCGCGGCGCCGAGGTCGTGGTCAAGGGCAACATCGGCAGCCGCGCCGGCCAGGTCATGAAGGCCGGCACGCTGCTGTGCGCCGGCAACGCCAACTTCATGGCCGGCTACATGATGTACGGCGGGCGCATCGTCATCCTGGGCGCCTCGGGCGACAAGGTCGGCCAGGACATGACCGGCGGCACCATCTACGTCGGCGGCGAGATCGTGGCGCTGGGCACCGACGCCATGGTGACCGACCTGCCCGCGGCGGAGGACGACGATCTGCGCGCCTTCCTCGAGCGCTACGAGATCCCGTTCAAGGGCAGGTTCCAGAAGATCGTCAACGCCGGCAAGAACCTGCGCTATCAGCGCACCGAGCCGCGCGTGCGCGTCATCCCCTACCCGATCGGCTCGGTCGACAACGGGTATTGGAACGCCAAGGTCCACGAGGACATCGCGGTCAAGGCGCAGATCGGGCGCTATCGCATCCGCGGCTACGGCGCGGGCCGGATGCTGCCGCACCTGAGCGACCTGGCGTTCCGCAAGGACATCCGCATCGAGGCCGACGCGGCCGTGACCGAGAAGGTGGGCCTGCGCACCAGGCTCGGCGGGCGCAGCGGCGCCACGCCGCTCGACCTCTCGATGCCGGTGATGATCGCGCCCATGAGCTACGGCGCGCTCAGCAAGTCGACCAAGGTGGCGCTCGCCATCGCCTCGGCGCTGTCCGACACCTCGGAGAACACGGGCGAGGGCGGGCTCAGCAACGAGCAGCGCGACGCCGCCAAGCAGATCATCTACCAGTGCCTGTCGGGCCGGCTGGGCTGGAACATCCACGACATGCGCCGGGCCAACGCGCTCGAGATCTACATCTCCCAGGGCGCCAAGCCGGGCCTCGGCGGCCAGCTCATGGCCAAGAAGGTGACCAAGGAGATCGCGCGAATCCGCGGCATCCCCGAGGGCATCGACCTGCGCTCGCCGTCGCGCCACCCGGACGTGCTGGGCGCCGACGACCTGGTCATCAAGGTCGAGGAGTTCCGCGAGGCTACCGGCTACCGGATTCCGATCTCGGTCAAGCTGGGCGCCGGGCGCGTCAGCGACGACATCAAGATCGCGTACAAGGACGGCTTCGACTTCGTCGAGCTCGACGGGCTCCAGGGCTCGACCGGCGCGGCGAGCAACGAGGTGCTCGAGTTCGTCGGCATCCCGACGATCTCGGCGATCCAGGAAGCGATGGACGCGCTGGCCAAGATCGGCGCGTCGGGCAAGCTGCCGATCGTGCTGATGGGTGGCGTCAAGGACGGCATCGACGCGGCCAAGGCGCTGGCGCTCGGCGCCAGCGCGGTCGGGCTCGGCACCGGCGCGATCATCGCCGGCGGCTGCATCGCCTGCCTGCAGTGCCACGTAGGATCATGCGTGGTCGGCATCGCGACCCAGGACCCGCAGCACGAGCGCCGTTACAACGTGCCGGTCGAGGCGCACAACATCCACCGCTATCTGGAATCGGTGCGCTGGCAGCTCGCGGCGGTGACCCACGCGCTCGGCCACGATCACGTGTCCAAGCTCGGCCGCGACGACCTGGTGGCGCTGACGCCCGAGGCGGCGGCGATCACCCGGCTGCCCTACGAGCCGGGCCGGCGGAACGGCGCCTAGCCCGCCGCCCCGATCGCCTTCGAGCCCTTTCCATGACCGAAGTCAACGTCTACGACATCCACCGCATCGATCCGGGTCCGCCGCCCCCCGGCCAGCCGGACGACGTGAGCGATGCGCACTTCGTGCCGGCGCCGTGCCAGGTGGCGTGCCCGATCGGCACCGACGCGCCCTCGTACCTGGCGTACATCTGGGAAGGCAAGACCGAGGCCGCGTTCGAGGCCATCACGGCGACCAACCCGTTCAGCTCGATCTGCGGGCGGGTGTGCGACGCCCCGTGCGAGCCCGCGTGCCGGCGCACCGACAGCGACGGCCCGATCGCCATCCGCAACCTCAAGCGCTACGTCATGGACAAGCTGGGCCGCACCTTCCGGCTGCCCATCCAGCCCGTGACGCGCAAGGAGACCATCGCCATCGTCGGCTCGGGCCCGGCCGGGCTGACCGCGGCCCAGGACCTGGCCGAGGCCGGGTTCGCGGTCCACGTCTACGAGATGACCGATCGGCTGGGCGGCATGATGATTTGGGGCATCCCCGCGTTCCGCCTGCCGCCTGGAATCATCCAGGAGGACCTGGACCGGATGCTGGCCCACTGCCCGGGCATCACGGCGCACCTGAACACGGCGCTGGGGCGCGAGGTCACGCTCGACGAGCTCGAGGCGCGCCACGACGCGGTGCTGCTGACCATCGGGTCGTGGTGGGGCAAGGGCATGGACATCCCCGGCGCCGACGATTCGCGCGTCGTCGACGGGGTCGGGTTCCTCCGCAGGGTCAACGGCGGCGAGCGGCCAAGGATGCCCGAGACCGTGATCGTCGTCGGCGGCGGCGACGTCGCGATGGACGCCTGCCGCGTCGCCCGGCGTTTGCCCGGCTGCAAGGACGTCAAGGTGCTGTACCGGCGCGGACCCAACGAGATCCCGGCGCGCAAGGACGAGCTGTGGGGCGCGGTCAAGGAAGGGATCGAGATCATCTACAACACCCAGCCGGTGGCGGTGCGCGCGGGCAACGACTTCGCGCTGCGCTGCGTCGCCACGCGGCTGGGTCCGCCCGGCGAGGACGGCCGGCGCCGGCCCGAGAACGTGACCGGCAGCGAGCACGACGTGCCGTGCGGCATGGTCATCGTCGCGGTCGGTCAGCAGGGCGAATCCGACGAGCTCGCCCGGCATGGCCTGATGGCGAAGGACCGGATCGCGGCCGAGTTCGCCACCATGCGCACCGCGCGCCCCAAGGTGTTCGCCGCCGGCGACGGCGCGTTCGGCGGCTCGACCATCGTCACGGCCATGATGCACGGGCACCGCGCCGCGTATTACGTGCGCGCGCACCTGGAAGGCCGAACGAACCCCCTGCCCTACCGCACGCCCTTCAGCACCCGGCGGGTGCCGATCGCCCAGGACGCGGACTGGGAGGTGATTCCGCGCCACGACCAGGCGTTCCACGGGCTTGGCCACAACCCGGTCGCGTTCGCCGAGATCGAGTCGACCTACGACGCGGCGTCGGCCAAGGCGGAAGCCGCGCGCTGCTACCGCTGCGACGCGGAAACCGGCACCTCGGATTACAACGTGCGCACGCGCGAGGACATCTTCGTCATGGCGCGCACCGAACCGGGCGACGCGACCAAGCAGGCGGCCATGCTGACCAAGCGGATGACGCAACGCCCCGACCCGTTCGGCCCCGATCATCGCGCGACGCTCGACGACCTGGTGTTCCTGCCGGCCAACCTGTCGCGCCTGGTCATCGACCCGTACCGCGACGCCTGCAACGTGTCGTGCCGATTGTCCGGGCGCATCCCGTTGGCGACGCCCTTCATCGTCGCCGGCTTCGACGACGTGGCCGACGAGGCCTTCGCCGCCGTGACCCAGGGCGCCGCCAACGCGGGCGTCGCGTACCTGGGCCGGCGCAAGCCCGCGGGGCTGCCGTGGCTCCAGGTCGCGCGAGTGGGCCAGGACGCGCCGGACCCGGAGGCGGCGGCCGTCGTCTACGCCCAGCCGGACGGGTTCGCGCCGTTTGTTTCGGCGCGCGCGGCGAAGGACCAGGTGCTCGGTCTAGCCGTCGGCCACGCCGACCTCGAGGCGGCGATCCCGTTCGCCCTGGACAACGGCTTCGACCTGGTCGTGCTGCTGGCCGCGGGGAGCCTCACCGAACCGTGGGCCGAGCTGCGGCAGCATCCGGACTTCGGCGTGCTGCGCGACGCCGTGCGCATCATGCGCCGCATGGGCCGCGAGGAGGACATGGACCTGGTGTTCCACGGCGGCGTGCGTTCGGGCACCGACGCGGCGAAGCTGGTGGCGCTCGGCGCCAACGCGGCGGTCCTGGGCGTCGCCATGGCGATCGCGGCCGGCGGGCACCCGGAGGACGGCGGGTTCCGCTTCTACGGCGACCTCGACCACGCCGACCGGATCGACCGCGCCCAGTCGTTTGTCAAGGCGCTGACCGCCGAGGCCTCGATCATGGCGCGCTGCACCGGCAAGACCGACGTGCACAACCTCGAGCCCGAGGACATCCGCGCCATCACGCTGGCGACCGCGATCAACGCCGGCGTGCCGCTGGCGGGCACCGAGACGATCCCCGAGGCCGAGCCCGAGGCCGCCGCCGCTGAATAGAGCGGGGTGCGTTCTTTTCGGATCGGCCGCTGCGGCCTTCGAGACGCCGCTTCGCGGCTCCTTCGGCCTTCGAGACGCCGCTTCGCGGCTCCTCAGGCTGAACGGGATTTTTTAGGCCGTTCACGGTGAGGCGTTGGGGCGGGGGCAACCGCCCCAACGCCGAAGGCCCGTCTCGAACCGCGAACGGCCGGCACGTGTCCTGATTACACACGCTCACAATCGAGCCTAGCAGGGTGCTGAAAAACCCCGAGGCTGTCATTGCGAGGAGCGCGACCTTCCTTCGCCCGCCGAAGCGGGCTTCGCGAAGGCGGGAGCGCGACGCGGCAATCCAGAATCGCGCGGAATTCCGCCATTGCCCTGGATCGCCACGCCGCCTACGGCGGCTCGCGATGACGATGATGGGGGTTTTTCCGCAGCCTGCTAGCGCGCCCCGTTGCGGCGTGGCACCGGGGCTGAAACAGTAGGGCCGGGGCGGAGGAGGGGCGCGTGTTCGCAGCGGTGCGGCCGGTCATCCAGGTGCTGGCCGCGGTCGTCTTCATGGAAGGCGGCCTCGGGATTCTCGCGCCGCTCGTCGCGCTCGAGCTCACGCGCGCGGGCGTCGGCGCCGACGTCATCGGCCTGGTCACGTCCGCCTACTACGTCGGCTTCCTCGCGGGCACGCTGACCGCGCACCGGGTCATCGCGCGCGCCGGCCATATCCGGGCGTTCGCCGTGTTCGCGGCGCTCGGCGCCAACGCCGCGCTGGTCCACATGCTGACCGCCGACGCCAACGTCTGGCTGGGCTTGCGCGCGGTGCTCGGCTACGCCTTCGCCGGCATGTTCGTCATCGTCGAAAGCTGGCTCAACGACAAGGCGACCGAGGCGACGCGCGGGCGCATCTTCGCCGTCTACATGGCGGTGTCGTGGGCGGCGACCGGGCTGAGCCCGCTCGCGCTCCACTTCGAGGAAAGGCTCGGCGCGACGGTCTTGCTGGGCGCGGTCGTCATGCTGCTGACCACGGCGCTGGTGCCCATGGCGCTGACCCGGATCGGCAACCCGGAGATCGGGCACCGCACGCACTTCGGCATCGGCCGGCTGTTCCGCATTTCGCCCTCGGGGGTCACGACCTGCTTCGCCTCGGGCCTGGTGGCCTCGGCGTTCTACGCCCTGCTGCCCGCGTACATCGCCACCGCCGGGTACACGACCAGCGAGCTCGCCATCATCTACAGCGGCTCGACCGTGGCGGGGCTGATCATCCAGTATCCGGTGGGGATGCTGGCGGATCGCCTGGGCCGGCGTCCGCTGATGGTGGCGTGCGCGCTCGGCGGCGCCGCGCTGGCCGGCGCCGTCGCCTGGCTCGGCCCGCTGTCGTTCGGGCTGCTGTTCGCGTTGTTGTTCGCGCTCGAGGGGATCGTCGCGCCGCTTTATGCGCTCGGCATCGGCCAGACCAACGACTACATCGAGCGCAAGGACTTCGTCGCCGTCAGCGCCGGCCTCTTGTTCGTGTGGGGCGTCGGCTCGGCCGTGGGGCCGACCGTGGCTGGGGTCGCCATGGCGCGCCTGGGCAACGCCGGGCTGTTCTGGTTCATGGCCGCGGGGCTCGGCCTGGTCGCGGTGTTCCTGGTGGTCCGCATCGCCGTCCGCCACGCCAAGTCGGCGCGCGAGCAAAGCAACTACGTGGCCGTGCCGCTGTCGCCCGGCACCTACGGCGCCCCCGAGATGGACCCGCGCGCCGAACCCGAGCCGCACCCGCACCGCGTGGTGGAAGACTGAGGCGGGGCGTTCACGCGGGCACGATGTTGCGTTCGGGGCCGAACGGGAACTTGGTGATGTTCTCGGCGCCGTCCTTGGTCAGCACCAGGATGTCGTGCTCGCGGTAGCCGCCGGCGCCGGGCTGGCCCTCGGGGATCGTGATCATCGGCTCCATCGAGACGACCATGTCGGGCTCGAGCACGGTTTCGATGTCCTCGCGCAGCTCGAGCCCGGCCTCGCGGCCGTAGTAGTGGCTGAGGGTGCCGAACGAGTGGCCGTAGCCGAAGGTGCGGGCGTCGAGCACGCCGTGGGCCTTGAAGATCTCGTTGAGCTCGAGCGCGATGTCCTTGCAGCGCGCGCCGGGGCGGACGAGCTCGAGCCCGCGCCTGTGGACCTTGACGTTGAGCTCCCACAGCTCGCGCTCGCGCGCGTCGCACGAACCGAGGAACAGCGTGCGTTCGAGCGCGGTGTAGTAGCCGGCGATCATGGGAAAGCAGTTCAGGCTCAGGATGTCGCCCTTGCGCACGCGGCGCGTCGTCACCGGGTTGTGCGCGCCGTCGGTGTTGATGCCCGACTGGAACCAGGTCCAGGTGTCCATGATGTCGCCGTCGGGATACGCGCGGGCGATTTCGCGCACCATGGCGGCGGTGGCGGCGAGCGCGACCTCGTGCTCGGGCACGCCCTCGCCGAGCGCCGCGACGCACGCGGCCCCGCCGATGTCGGCGATGCGCGCGCCCTGCCGGATCAGCGCGATTTCCTCGGCGGACTTGACCATGCGCATGGCCATGCACGCCTTGGCCACGTCGACGAGCGCGGCCTTGGGCAGGGCGGCCTGGAGCTTGTCGCGGTTCTCGACGCTCAGGTGATCGGTCTCGATGCCGATCCGGCCCTTGTCGGGAACGAGCTTCTGGACGGCGCGGAAGTAGTTGTCGCGCCGCCAGTCGGTAAAGGTCAGCGTCGCGCCGAAGCCGCGCCGCCAGGGCTGGCCGTAGTCGATGTTGGCGACGATCGCGGTGGAATCGCGCTCGGTCACCACCAGGCCGTAGGGCCGGCCGAACGAGCAGTAGAGGAAATGGTTGTAGTAGTTGACGTTGTGATACGAGGTGAACAGGCAGGCGTCGAGCCTTTGCGCGGCCATGTGGCGGCGCAGGCGATCGAGCCGGGCCGTCATCTCGGCGGGGGAGAACACCGCCGGCATCTTGTCGCCGTTGCGGATGGTCTTGAGGTCGTCCATGGCGCGTTCCCCTCGCGTGGTGGCGGGTGGAGATATGTTGAAATCGAGCCGCGCGCAACGGCCCGCCGCGCGTCATCGACCTAGGACTCGGAGTCCTCGAGCCTGTCCATGTCGTCGTCGCTGAGGCCGAAGTGGTGGCCGATCTCGTGGATCAGGGTGTTGCGCACGATGTCGTCGAGCGTGTCGTCGGTCTCGATCCAGTGGAGCAGCAGCGGGCAGCGATAGAGCAGGATACGATCGACGTCGTGCGCCACCAACCCGACGCCCTTGTCGCCGAACGGCACGCCCTGATAGAGGCCGAGCAGATCGTAGGGGCTCTCGAGGCCCATCTCGTCGAGCACGTCGTCGTCGGGGAAGTCCTCGATCAGGATGGCGACGCCCTGCACGCGCGCGCGCAAGCCCGCCGGGATCGTCGCGAACGCGCGCTCGGCGATGGCGTGAAGATCGGCGGCCGAGGGGGCCCGGCCAAGGCGCGGCACGGTCATGGCGCGCCGACCATAGCCACGCTTGCCAACGGGGCCAAGCGGGGCCACATGGCGATCGTGCCCGGGTCGGGAGACGCAAGGGCGTTGAGGACGGTGGAAATCATGGCGATCGTCTCGCTCGGCCGGCTCGGCGCCAAGATCGCGCGCAACCTGCACCGGGTCCCCTTCGCGGAGGACGCGCTGGCGGCGTACTTCTGCGCGACCGACCGGCGCACGCCGGCCTACGCCAAGGCGATGCTCGCCGCGGCGCTCGGGTACTTCGTGGTGCCGGTGGACGCGATTCCCGACCTGATCGTCGGGCTGGGGTTTACCGACGACGCCGCGGTGGTTGCCTTGGCGCTGACCATGCTCGCCCGCCACATCCGGCCCGAGCACCGCGACCAGGCGCGCGTCCTGCTCGAGCGGCTGAAGCGAAGCTAGGTCGAGCGCGCCGGCGCGAGCAGGGCGCGCCGGGCGAGCGCCTCGCGGTGCGCGACATAGACCGAACTGGCCAGGATGACCGCGCCGCCGGCCCAGGTCCAAAGATCGGGCAGGTCGCCGAACGCGACGTAGCCGAGCGCCGCCACCATCGGCAGCCGCACGTAGTCGAACGGCATTAGCGCGGTGGCCTCGGCGGCGGCGAAGGCGCGCGTGAACAAGTAATGCCCGACCGAGGCGAAGGCGCCGAGCAGGAGCAGCCAGAACCATGCCTGCCAACTGGGCCATTGCCAGACCAACAGCGCCGGGACGAGCGAGATCGGCGTGATCAGCAGCGCCTGGTAGAAGACGAGCGTGCCGGCGGATTCGGTCGCGGTCAGCGACTTCATCAGCACGATCGAGAGCGCCATGAACACCGATGAAAGAATCGCCGCGATCGAGGCAAGCTCGATCGGCACCGCGCCGGGGCGCAGGATGACCATGACCCCGGCGAAGCCGACCGCGAGCGCCGCGACGCGCCGGAGCCGGATCGGCTCCTTCAGGATCACGACCGCCGCGACGGTGGTGAACAACGGCGCGGTGAACGACAGCGCCACCGCGTGGTCGAGCTTGAGGGTGCCGAGCGACCAGAACCACAGGATCATGGCGAGGAACCCGAGCACCGAGCGGCCGGCGAGCGCGCCCAGCCGGCGGGTGCGCAGCGCGCCAAAGCCGAAGCGGGCGAGCCACGGCAGCATCACCACGAGCGCGACGGCGTTGCGGAAGAACACGATCTCGAACGAGCTCAGCTCGGCCGACAGGTGGCGGATGATCGCGTTCATCGACGCGAAGAACACGCAGCTCCCGACCAGCAGGGCCGCGCCACGCAGCGTGTCGTCGCTCGGCGCAGGGAGGGCTTTCATGGCGCCGCGACCATATGGCGTGGCCACACGCGACGCCAGCCCGCCCGTCGCGCGCGACGGGACCATTTGCCATAATGCGCCCCGACGCGGGTAACCAGGGTTCCGGATATGAGCGCGAAGCCGTTGTGGACGCCGTCACCCGAACGGGTCGCGGGCGCCAACCTGACCGCGTTCCGCGCCGCGGCGGGGGCGCGCTGGGGCGTCGATCTCCCCGATTACGCCGCGCTGTGGCGGTGGTCGGTCGAGCACCGGGCGGAGTTCTGGCAGAGCGTGTGGAGCGACGGCGGCGTCATCGCCTCGCGCGCGCCCGACCAGGCGCTGGTCGACGGCGAGCGCATGCCCGGCGCCCGCTGGTTCGAGGGCGCCCGGCTCAACTTCGCCGAGAACCTGCTGCAGGGGGACGGCGACGGCGAGGCCATCGTGTTCACGAGCGAGACCGGCGCCCGCCGCGCGCTGAGTTTCGCCGCGCTCGGGGCCGAGGTGGCACGCCTCGCCGGGTTCCTCGCCGAGGCTGGCGTCGGGGCCGGAGATCGGGTGGCCGGGTTCCTGCCCAACCTGCCCGAGACCGTCGTCGCCTACTTGGCCAGCGCGAGCCTCGGCGCGATCTGGACCTCGTGCTCGCCGGACTTCGGCGTGCAGGGCGTGCTCGATCGCTTCGGGCAGGTCGAGCCCAAGGTGCTGTTCGTGGTCGACGGCTATTCCTACAACGGTAAGTGGATCGATTGCCGCGACAAGGTCGCCGGCATCCGGGCGGGGTTGTCGACGCGCCGGGTCGTGGTCGTGCCCTATCACGGCGGCGACGGCGGGCGCGACGCCATCGCCTGGGCCGACGCCGGCGCGAGTGCCGCCGCGCCCGGATTCGCCCAACTGCCGTTCGATCACCCGCTCGTCGTCATGTATTCCTCGGGCACCACCGGCGCGCCCAAGTGCATCGTCCACGGCGCCGGCGGCACGCTGCTCCAGCACCTCAAGGAGCACCGGCTTCATACCGACGTGAAGCCGGGCGATCGCGTGTTCTACTTCACCACCTGCGGCTGGATGATGTGGAACTGGCTGGTCTCGGCGCTGGCGGCGCGCGCGACGTTGATCCTGTTCGACGGCTCGGCGTTTCACCCTGGGCCCCAGGCCCTGTGGGACATGGCGGCGCGCGAGCGCGTCACCCATTTCGGCACCTCGGCCAAATACATCGCGGCGCTGGAGAAGGCCGGGTTCGACGCACGCGGCCATGACCTGGGCGCGCTTCGGACGGTGCTGTCGACCGGCTCGCCCTTGGCGCCCGAGGGCTTCGATTACGTCTACCGGGCGATCAAGGGGGACGTGCAGCTCGCCTCGATCTCGGGCGGCACCGACATCATCAGTTGTTTCGCGCTGGGCAACCCGGTGGCGCCGGTGTGGCGCGGCGAACTGCAGACGCGCGGGCTGGGCATGGCGGTCGAGGTGTTCGACGACAGCGGCAAGCCGGTGCGTGGCCGCCAGGGCGAGCTCGTGTGCACACGGCCGTTCCCGTCGATGCCCATCGGGTTCTGGAACGACCCGGACGGGGCCAAGTACCACAGCGCCTACTTCGCCCGCTTCCCCAACGTCTGGCACCACGGCGACTTCGCCGAGATCACGGAACACGACGGGCTGATCATCACCGGCCGGTCCGACGCCGTCTTGAACCCCGGGGGCGTGCGCATCGGCACGGCCGAGATCTACCGCCAGGTCGAGGCGTTCGACGAGGTGCAGGAGGCGATCTGCATCGGCCAGGACTGGCAGGGCGACGTGCGCGTGGTGTTGTTCGTGCGCATGAAGGAAGGCCGGGCGCTGACACCCGCGTTGATCGACGCCATCAAGAAGCGCATCCGCGAGAACTGCACGCCGCGCCACGTACCCGCCAAGGTGCTGGCCGTCGCCGACATCCCGCGCACGGTCAGCGGCAAGATCACCGAGCTCGCCGTGCGCGACATCGTCCACGGGCGGGCGGTCACGAACCGCGAGGCGCTGGCCAACCCTGGCGCCCTGGACCTTTACAAGGATCTGCCGGAACTAAGGACCTGAGCGGCTGCGTCGGAGGCCGGTGGTTCCAACCCAACGGTCGGGTCCCCCGGATCGCCCCTTGACAGCGACCGTCATGGCCGGGCGAAGTCCCGGCCATCCACGAAGTTGTCCTAAAGTCGTGGATGCGCGGGTCAAGCCCGCGCATGACGCGAAGGGGTATCGTTCGTCTGCGTCACTCCACTAGTTCGGGGGCAACCGGCATGGACCTGCGCAATCTGGGCCGCTCGGGGCTTCGCGTCTCGGCGGTCGGACTCGGCTGCAACAATTTCGGTCGGCGCCTCGATCTGGCCGGGTCGCGGCCGGTGATCCACAAGGCGCTCGATCTCGGCGTCACGCTGTTCGACACCGCCGACATCTACGGCAACATGGGCGGCTCGGAGACGATCCTCGGCCGGGTGCTCGGCGCGCGGCGCAAGGACATCGTGCTCGCCACCAAGTACGGCCTGGCCATGGACGCCGCGGAGACGCTGCGGGGCGCGTCGCGCCGCTACGTCATGGCGGCGGTCGAGGCCAGCCTGCGCCGGCTGCGGACCGACTGGATCGATCTCTACCAGCTCCATGAGCCCGATCCGCTGACCCCGATCGAGGAGACGCTCGGCGCGCTCGACGACCTGGTCCGCCAGGGCAAGGTGCGCTACGTCGGCTGCTCCAACCTGCCCGCCTGGCAAGTGATCGACGCCCAGTGGACGGCGCGTTCGCGGGGCTTCGGCGGCTTCGTCTCGTGCCAGGACGAATACAGCCTGATCGTGCGCGAGCCGGAGCGCGAGCTGATCCCGGCCATGAACGCCCATGGCTTGGGGCTGTTGCCCTATTTCCCGCTTGCCAGCGGGATGCTCACCGGCAAGTACCGTAGAGGCAAGCCGATGCCCAAGGGCGCCCGGATCACCGACAACCCGCGCTACGGCGAACGCTACATGACCAAGGCGAACTGGCGGATCGTCGAGCGTCTCGGCGCGTTCGCCCAGGCGCGCGGGCACACGCTGCTCGAACTCGCCGTGTCGTGGCTGCTGGCGCGAGCGCCGGTGGCCAGCGTCATCGCGGGCGCGACCAAGCCCCGGCAGGTGACCGCCAACGTCAAGGCCGCGACCTGGGCGCTATCGGCCGCCGACCTGGCCGAAGTGGACCGGCTCAGCGGCGCGACCAAGGAGTAGCGCCATGGACATCAAGGACATCGCCGAATTCCTGCGCGGCCACGGCGTCGATACCGTGATCGCCGCCGGCCCCGATCAGGTCGGCACCCTGCGCGGCAAGCGGTTCACGGTCGGCTACTTCCTGGACATGGCGACGCGCGGCTTCCACGTTCCATGGTCGATCCTCAACTCCGGCACCCTGGACGAGGCCGCGCCCGGCGTGCTGGAGAGCGGCATCCCCGACGTCGTGGGCGTGCCCGACCTGGCGACGCTCGCGCTGGCGCCCTGGGAGCCGGCCGCCGCCATCGTCCTGGTCGACTGGACCTGGCCGGACGGCACGGCCTGCCCCTATTGCCCGCGGCGCGAGCTCAAGCGGCAAGTCGCGGCGCTTCTGGCCATGGGGCTCAGCGAGCGGGTGGCGCTCGAGCTCGAGTTCGTCGTGCTGCCCATTCCCGTGGCCGAAATCCGGCGCGGGCGTTTCGCCGACATCCCGGCGGCCCAACTCGACGTTCACTGCTATTCGATCTACGAGGGCCATTTCCTCGAACCGATGCACCAGCGCCTGCGCGCCTGCTTCCCCGACGAGATCGAAGGCGGCGGTCCGGAATGGGGTCAAGGCCAGTTCGAGATCAACCTGCGCGCGACCAATGCCGTGGCCATGGCCGACACGGCGGTCAAGTTCAAGACGGCGGTCAAGCAGGTCTGCGCAAGCCTGGGCCTGACGGCGACGTTCATGGCCAAGTGGCGCCACGACGTGTCCGGCAACTCGGGGCATATCCACCAGAGCCTTGCCGACCGCGCGACGGGAAGGAGCGCGTTCCACGACGCAACCGACGCACGGGGCATGAGCGCGCTCATGCGCCGCTACCTGGCGGGGCAACTGGCGGCGCTGGTGCCGACGACCCTGTTCCTCGCCCCGTTCGTCAATTCGTACAAAAGGCTGCAAGAGGACTCGCTGGCCGGAGTCAGCGCGACGTGGGCCATGGACAACCGCACCGCCGCGCTGCGCGCCATAACGACCGACGCCGACGCCTGCCGCATCGAGCACCGGGTTCCCGGCGCCGATGTCAACCCGTACGTGGCGCTGGCGGTGTTGCTGGCGGCGGGGCGCATGGGCATCGAGCGCGACATGACCCCGCCGGAACCCGCCACGGGGAACGCCTACCATGCCCCGGGCGCCGGCCGCGTGCCCCGCGACCTGGCCGAGGCGGTGCGCCTGGCGGACGGCGACCCGATCACGCGCACCCTGCTGCCGCCGGCGTTCGTCGACAACTTCCTGACCGTCGCCAGGCTCGAACTCGCCGCCTTCGCCACCCAGGTCACCGACCTGGAGCGGCGGCGCTGCCTCGAGATGGCGTGAGGCCAAGGGCCGTCGGATCCAACAGGGTGCTGAATAAGCCATCAACGCCGTCATCGCGAGGCCACGGCCTTCCTTCGCCCGCCGAAGCGTGAAGCCGCCGCTACGGTGTCTGATGGCGGGCTTCGCGAAGGCGGGAGTGGCCGTGGCGATCCAGGGCGGCAGCGAACATCGGCAGGATTCTGGGTTGCCGCGTCGGGCTTCGCCCTCCTCGCAACGACGGAAAAGGGAAGCGTCCCCTTTTTGGGTCACCGACCTGGAGCGGCGGCGCTGCCTCGAGATGGTGTGAGCTACGGCGTCAGCAAGGACTCGGTCGCGCGGGCCCGGCCGACGTGGCGGCCCTGGGTGTTGACGATCGGCGGCTCGGCGAAGCTCGCGAGGCCGGGCGCGACGGCGCCGTCGATGGCGCCGAAGCGCCGGAGCAGGGCCAGGATCGCCACCTCGGCCGCCCGTTGGGCGCCATCGTCGATCTTGAGCGCGAAGCCGAGCCCGAGCCGGGGCACGGCCGCCACGTACACCCCTTCCGCGCCCGTCTTGACCAGGACCTCGCCGGCCGTCGCCGCCACCAGCGCCGAGCACAGCCGGCCGGTCCCGGCGATCATCGCCGGGTGCGCCGCGATCGCCCGGCGCAGGCGCAGGATCGCATCCCGCCGTTCGGGCGCGAGCCCGGCCGGGTCGGCGAAGCGCGCCATCGCCCGCGCCAGGCCCGTGAGCGGCAGCGCCCACGTCGGCACGCCACAGCCGTCGATGCCGATGGGCGCCGCATCCGGGTCGCCATCCGTCATGTCGCGGAGCGCGGCCGCGACGTGGCGCTGCACCGGGTGGTCGGCGCGGCTATAGCCCGCGGTAGGCACGCCCAGGTGCCGCGCCACGGTCAGGAACCCGGCGTGCTTGCCCGAGCAGTTGTTGTGGAGTCGGCCGGGTTCGCGCCCGGCGCGCGCGAGCTCCGCCGCCGCCGGCGGGTAGACGGGCTGGTGCGGGCCGCATTCCAGGTCCGCCTCGCCGAGCCCGAGGCGCGCGAGCCAGGCCTCGACCGCCGCCGTGTGCCCCGCCTCGCCACTGTGCGAGGCGCAGGCGAGCGCGAGCTCGGCCGGCGTCACGGCGTAAGCGTCGGCGGCCCCGGTTTCCACCAACGGCAGGGCCTGGAGAAACTTGATGGCCGAGCGCGGGAACACCGGCTCGTCGACCGAGCCGAGCGCCGCTATCGGGGCGCCGGCGCGGGCCATGACGACGACGCGCCCGCGATGGCGGCTCTCGACCTGGCCGCCGCGGATTGTCTCGACCAGCACCGGGTTGGACGAGGCGTGGGCCGTCACGCTCAATTTCGCGTCACGCGTGACGTCGTTCATCCGCCCTTGCTTCGCCGCCGCGACACAGGCACGGTTGCACCATGCGTGGGTACTTCGGAATCGGCGTCGAAGGTATCAGCAAACCGATGAACGTGGGCAATCTCTTCCGCTCGGCCCACGCCTTCGGCGCGAGCTTCGTGTTCACCATCGGGGCCGACCTCGCGCGCAAGGCGTCGAAGTCCGATACCTCGGACAGCGGATCGCACGTGCCCTATTACGCCTTCGCCGACGTGGCGTCGCTCAAGCTGCCCAAGGGCTGCGCGCTGGTCGGCGTCGAATTGCGCGACGACGCGGTCGACCTGCCGACGTTCCACCACCCCCAGCGCGCCGCCTACGTGCTGGGGCGCGAGCGCGGCAGCCTGTCCGCCGAGCTGGTCGGGCGCTGCGATCATCTGGTCAAGATTCCGACCAAATTCTGCATCAACGTGGCCGCGGCCGGTGTGGTCGTGCTCTACGATCGCCTGGTCACCATGGGGCGGTTTCCCGGCCGCCCGCTGCTTCCAGGAGGCGAGCCCTTGGCCCTGCCCGATCACGTCTTCGGCGCGCCCCGCGTGCGGTCCGGCCGCGCGGGCGATTCGCCATGAGCCGGCGAACGCCCGCGCTGACCCAGCTCGGCGCCAAGGTCGCGCCGCCGGCATCGCCCGAGGCCGCGGTGCTGGAACGCATCGCGAACCCGGAACCCGGAACGATCTATGTGATCCGCTTCACCTGCCCCGAGTTCACCTGCATCTGCCCGGTCACCGCGCAGCCGGACTTCGCGCACTTGGTCATCGACTACGTACCCCGCCGCTGGATCGTCGAGAGCAAGTCGCTTAAGCTCTACCTCGGCTCGTTCCGCAACCACGGCGGCTTCCACGAGGGGACGACGCTGGGCATCGCCAAGCGCCTGGTCGCGACGCTCGCGCCGACGTGGCTTCGGATCGGCGGCTACTGGTATCCGCGCGGCGGCATCCCGATCGACGTGTTCTACCAGACCGGGGCGCCGCCCAAGGGACTGTGGCTGCCCGACCAGGCCGTGGCGCCCTACCGCGGCCGCGGCTGAGTATCGCATCCCAGGCTGGAATCCACCGTTCGACGTGGGTATGTTCACCGCCATGCTGACGCGAGCCATCGCCCTGCTAGCCTTCGCCTGCCTCGTTGGCCTGACCGCAGGCGCGGCCGCCCAAATTCCGGCGATCGTCGGCGGCTCGGGCGACTGGATCGCCTATCGCTTCGAGGAAGGCGGCGTCAGCACGTGCTATCTGGCCAGCCAGCCCAAGGAAGCCAGGGGCGACTACACCGACCGGGGCGAAATCTGGACGCTGGTGACGTACCGCGCGCCGGGCGACGGCGCCGCCGTGGTCAGCATCACGCCCGGTTACAAGTACAAGGAAGGCAGCGCCGTCAAGGTCACGATCGGCGACGCGGCCTTCGAGCTGTTCACTCAGGGCGACACCGCCTGGACCAACACGATCGAGGACGACGCGCGGCTGATCGAGGCGATGAAGAAGGGCAGCAAGATGGTGGTGACCGGCGTCTCGTGGCGCGGCACCGAGACGATCGATACCTACTCGCTGAGCGGCTTCACCAATACCTACGGCGACGTCCGCAAGTCCTGCGGCCTTTAGCCCGGGTCACGCGGCGCGAGCGGCGCGTTGATGAACGCGGGCCAGAACGTCAGGCGCGATCCTTAGCAGGCTGCGGAAAAACCCCATCATCGTCATCGCGAGCCGCCGTAGGCGGCGTGGCGATCCAGGGCAATGGCGGAATTCCGCGCGATTCTGGATTGCCGCGTCGCGCTACGCGCTCCTCGCAATGACAGCCTCGGGGTTTTTCAACAGCCTGCTAAGGATCACAGGCCGAAGAACATGCCCCGCGTCGAGAAGGTGTAGTCGCCCTCGAAGGTCATCAGGCACACGAACACCAGCACCAAGATCGGCGGCAGCAGGATGGCGTACACGATGGCCAGCCGCTCCCACGCCATGTGCATGAAGATGCTGACGATCAGTCCGGCCTTCACCACCATGAACAGGAGGATCAGCGACCACCGCAGGGTGCCTTCGATGTGGAAATAATCGACAAGATAAGAGAACGTGCTGAAAACAAACAGCAACGCCCAGATCTTGAGGTAAATCCCGATCGGGTGTTGTTGACCTTCCGCGTGCGCCATGGTTTTCCCTTACCAGAGATAGAAGAGTGCGAAGATGAACACCCACACCAGATCGACGAAGTGCCAATAGAGGCCCATGATCTCGACGGCCTCGTAATGCCCCTTCCGGCTGGTGAAGAAACCGCGCTTGCCGGTGTCGAAGTCGCCGCGCCAGACCTTGCGCGCGGTGATGAGCAGGAACAGCACGCCGACCGAGACGTGAAACCCGTGGAAGCCCGTGATCATGAAGAAACTGGAGCCGAACTGGGCCGCGCCGAACGGGTTGCCCCAGGGGCGCACCCCTTCGTCCAAGATCAGCTTGGTCCATTCGAAGGCCTGCATGCCGACGAACATGGCGCCGAACGCCGCGGTCACCAGCATCAGGATGGCCGATTTGACCCGATCGTGCCGGTAGCCGAAGTTGACGGCCATCGCCATCGTGCCGCTGCTGCTGATCAGGATGAAGGTCATGATCGCGATCAGGATGAGCGGGATTTTCTCGCCCGCGATCGTCAAGGCGAAGATCTCGCTGGGGTTGGGCCACGGCACCGTCGTGGACATGCGCACCGTCATGTACGACAGCAGGAAACAGCTGAAGATGAAGGTGTCGCTGAGCAGGAAGATCCACATCATCGCCTTGCCCCAGGGGACGTTCTTGAACGCCCGCTGATCCGACGACCAGTCGGCGGCGATGCCTTGCACGCCCTCGGGTCGGGCCTGCGGTTGCGCGATGTTCGACGTTGCAGCGTGTGCCATGAGCCTCGGTTCCGTTTACCTGATACCGCAGATGGTCAGCAGTAAGCCCAGATTGTCGTTGCCCGAAAACAGCAGGCCGAAAAGGACCAGCCAAACCACGAGCAGGAAGTGCCAATAGACCGTGCACAACTCCACGCTCAGGCGCGCCTCGACCACGTCGCGGGCGCGCCAGACCCTGGACATGGTCCGTCCCCACGCCACCAGGCCGCCCAACAGGTGCAGACCGTGCAGCGCGGTGATCATGTAGAAGAAACCGATCGCCGGGGTCGTCACGTCGAAGGCATCCATCGCGTTCAGTTGCCGCCAGGCCACGAGCTGCCCGCCCAGGAACCCGACGGCGCTGGCACCCCCGGCCATCAAACCGGTCGTCACGCCGTCGCTGTCGCCGCGCCGCGCCGCGCCGCGCGCCCGTTGCATCGCGATGCTGCTCGCGACCAGCATGGCGGTGTTCAGCCACATGAGCCACGGCTGAGGCGCGGGGCGCCATTCCTCGAACTCCATGCGGCTGCCGTAAGCCATGATCAGGAGCGCGAACAGGACGGTGACCACGGCGAGAAACACGCGCAGGCCGAGCGTCGCGCTGGGCACGGCAAACGCGCTGCCGCCGTGGCGGGCCACGTCGTCGCCCTGTCGATGCTCCCAGGGCTTCTCGGTCAGCAGGTGGAAGAGCCTCACGTCCCGGCCAACCCCGCGCCCGGCGCCAGGGCTCGAGCCATTGCCGCAAACGTCATCCCCCGCGCCTATTCCGCCGGCTGGACGGCGGCTCCGGCATGACCCTTAGCGTCCTCCGTGCCGGCGGATTCCCCCGGAACCGGCGGGACGTTCTGCGGGATGAAGTCCTGGTCGACGCCGGGCACGTTGTAGGAGTACGCCCAGCGATACACGACCGGCAGCGTCGCGCCCCAGTTGCCGTGTCCCGGCGGGAAACCGGGCGTCTGCCACTCGAGCGACGCGGCCCGCCACGGATTGCGCTCGGCGACTTTGCCCTTGAAGAAGCTCCACGCCAGGTTGAACAGGAACACGACCTGGGTGAAGCCTACGATCAACGCCACGACGGTGACGAACGCGTTGAGCGTCTGGGCCGATGGCGGGATGAAGCTGGTCTCTCCCATTTCGAAGTATCGCCGCGGCACGCCCAGGAGGCCCAGGTAGTGGAGGGGGAGAAAAATCGAATAGGCGCCGAGGAAGGTGACCCAGAAATGCAACTTGCCCAACGGCTCGTTGAGCATGCGTCCGGTCATCAAGGGGTACCAATGATAGATCGCCCCGAAGATGACCAGAATCGGCGCCACGCCCATCACCATGTGGAAGTGGGCAACCACAAACATGGTGTCCGAGAGCGGAACGTCGACCACGGCGTTGCCGAGGAACAGCCCCGTGATCCCGCCGTTCACGAACGTGATGATGAACGCGATGGCGAACAGCATCGGGATCGTCAGGTGGATGTCGCCCCGCCACAGGGTCAGCGTCCAGTTGTAGACCTTGAGGGCGGTCGGGACGGCGATGATGAGCGTGGAGGTGGCGAAGAAGAAACCGAAATACGGGTGCATGCCGCTGACGTACATGTGGTGCGCCCAGACCAGGAAGCTGAGGGCGCCGATGATCACGATCGCCCACACCATCATGCGGTAGCCGAAGATGTTCCGCCGCGCGTGGACGCTGAGCAGGTCGGACACGATGCCGAAAGCCGGCAGGGCGACGATGTAGACCTCGGGATGGCCGAAGAACCAGAACAGGTGCTGGAACAGGATCGGGCTGCCGCCACCGTACGCGAGCCGTTCGCCCATCTCGACGATCGTGGGCATGAAGAAGCTGGTCCCCAGGACCTTGTCCAACGTCATCATCACGGCGCCGACGAACAGCGCGGGGAAGGCCAACAGCGCCAGGATGGTGGCGACGAAGATGCCCCATACCGTCAAGGGCATGCGCATCAACGTCATGCCCCGCGTGCGCGCCTGCAGCACCGTCACCACGTAGTTCAACCCGCCCATGGTGAAGCCGACAATGAAGAGCGCGAGCGAGACCAGCATCAGGATGATGCCCGCCCCGGAACCCGGCGTGCCGGAGAGGATCGCCTGGGGCGGGTAGAGCGTCCAACCGGCGCCCGTGGGCCCGCCCGGCACGAAGAAGCTCGCCACCAGCACCAGGACCGCGAGCAGATAGACCCAGTAGCTCAGCATATTGACGTAGGGGAACACCATGTCGCGGGCGCCGACCATCAGCGGGATGAGGTAGTTGCCGAAGCCCCCGAGGAACAGCGCGGTCAGCAGGTAGATCACCATGATCATGCCGTGCATGGTGATGGCCTGATAATATTCGGCTGCATCGATGAAGGAGAATGTGTCGGGGAATCCCAGTTGCAGCCGCATCAACCACGACAACACCAGGGCCACCAACCCGATCGAGACCGCCGTGAAGGAGTACTGAATGGCGATGACCTTGGCGTCCTGGCTGAAGACGTACTTCGTCCAGAAGCTTTTCGCGTGATACAGATCCACTTCGGCGACTTCGGCCGGCGGGATATGTTCGGGCGCGGTCGGTACGAAAAAGGTCATCGCTAAGTCCTCCTCAGTCGCTTGCGTGGGGCTCGAGCGGGGTCACGTCTTACCGCGCGAACACTCGCGTTCCCGGTTCGGTTTCGGCCGCGCTCACGACCGAACTCGATGCCGCGCCCGTGCCGCTCCCGGCCTGGGCCAACTGCTCCGCGAACGTCGGCTGTTCCGCCAGCCACGCCTGGTAATCGCTCTCCGCCTCGACCACGACCGTGCCGCGCATGACGTAGTGGCCAATGCCGCACAGTTCGAAGCAGAGCACGTCGAAGGTCCCGGTCCTGATCGGCGTGAGCCAGAAGTAGGTGACCGTACCCGGCACCATATCCATCTTGGCCCGGAACTCGGGAACGTAGAAGTCGTGCAGGACGTCGATCGAGCGGAGCAGCACCTTGACCGGCTTATCGAGCGGCAAGTGCACCTCGTCGCTTTCGACCAGGATATCGTCCAGCCCGTTGGGATCGTCCGGGTTCACGCCGAATGGGTTGTCCGAGCTGATGTTTTCGGCATTCGAGGTGCCCAGCACGCCGTCGTTCCCGGGGAAGCGGTAGGTGAACAGCCACTGCTGGGCCATGACTTCGAACTCCGCCGCGTCCTCCGGCACCGTGATGAAGTCGTTCCAGACGAACAGGCCGGGCGTCAGCAAGGCCGCGACGGCCACCGTCGTCGAACCCGTCAGCCACCATTCCAGCTTCTTGTTCTCCGGCTCGTACACCGCACGTTGCCCCGGCCGGTGCCGGTAGCGGTACACGCAGTAGGCGATGAAGAAGATGATGGCGATGAAGACGACCCCGGTGATCGCGAAGGTGATGATGATCGTGGTATCGACGTAACCCCAGTTCGAGGCGATCGGCGTCCACCACCACGGGCTCCAGAAGTGAAACGCGACGGTGCCGACCGCCACCAGGGCAATTACGATTGCTACGACCATTCCCTAGTCATCCTTGCCATGAACGGGCCGAGGAAAGACGGCCGCCGGGACCGTCGCGGCTTCGCCCCCGCCGCTTCGGCGCTGCAATCTAGGGCCGCCCGGTCCGCGAGTAAAGCCCAGCGGAATGCCCCAAGGCGCTTCGTCCGCGTTCGCCCCGATCGGCCGGAAATGGCCCCCGGCGATGGCGCGAACTCGGGATCGACGAGGCGCGTCAGGCCGCGACGACCTTGCGATAAATATGCCAGGTCGCGTGCCCGAGCACCGGCAGCGCGGCCGCGAGGCCGAAGAAGAAGGGCAAGGCCCCGATCAGCAGCACCCCGGCGACGATAAGTCCCCACACCGCCATCGTGATCGGGCTCGCGATCACCGCCCGCACCGACGTTTCGACCGCCGTGATCACGCCGACGTTCCGGTCCAGAAGCATCGGAAAGGACACCACGCTGAGAGCGAACACCACGACGGCGAACAGGAACCCGACGCCGCAGCCCACGACAATGAGGGTCCAGCCGGACGGGGTAGTAAAGACCTCGCGGGCGAACTCCTCGATCGACGCCGGCACCGCGCTGCCGAAGTAGAACTCGTAGATGGTCGACGCCGCGAACAACCACGCGAAATAGATCACCATCAGCGCGGCGCCCAGGGTCGCGATGGCGCGGATGGACGGAAACTGGAGGACGTCGAAGGCATGGCGCCGGGAGATGTCGAGACCCTTCTCGCGGCGCCGGCTCAGCTCGTACATGCCGGTCGCCACCAGCGGGCCGATCAGGGTGTAGCCGGCAAGGATCGGAAAGACGAGCGGCAGCACATCGTATCCGGCGGCGACCCTGGCGACGATGAAAACGACGATGGGATACGTCAAGCCGACGAAAATCATGAAGGTCGGCATCGCGTTGAAGTCCGCGAGGCCCTTGGCCAGAGCATCCTTGAGGTCCGCCACGCCGATCTTATGAACGATCGGATGAGCGGAGCCACGAGCCCCCGCATCGGCCATTGGATTTTCACTCGACATGATCGCCCCCATTAGCGCTGGTCCGAGCGATCGCGCGGCCGAGCGACAAGACCCCGCCCGTGCCGGCCGTCGTCGCGTCGAAGTGGGACCCGTTCCGCGAAACCATACACTGCCCGTCGTGCCCTATCTTAGCCGAACAAGGCCTATCTTAGCCGAACAAGGCCTATCTTAGCCGAACAAGGCCTATCTTAGCCGAA
>CAZGYG010000011.1:44810-53351 GCA_964530335.1 uncultured Rhodospirillaceae bacterium
CCTATCTTAGCCGAACAAGGCCTATCTTAGCCGAACAAGGCCTATCTTAGCCGAACAAGGACTTAGCCGAACAGGGGTGGGTGCCGATCGGCCCACGGCCGCGCGGCCTCGAGCTGGGCCGCGAGCCGGATCAGCGTCGCCTCGTCGCCGAAGCGCCCGGCGAACTGCACGCCGATCGGCATCCCGTCCGCCGACCACACCAGCGGCAATTGGATCGCCGGCTGGCCCGTGACGTTGAACAGCGGGGTGAACGGCAGGCGGTCGAACAGGCGCTCGAAGTAGACGCGCGCGTCCGGTTCCGCCATGTCGATGGCACCGAGCGGCAGCGGCGGGTCGGCGAGCGTCGGCAGCAGCAGCGCGTCGTGGCGTTCCATCACCGCGCCGAGCCGCCGCCCGGTCGCGTGGACGGTTTGTATGCCGCGCAGGTAGTCGACGGCGCCGAACCGCCGCCCTTCCTCGGCCCAGGCGCGGGTCGCCGGTTCGACGTCGCCGTCGGCGAGCGCGCGGCCGAGCACGCCGAGCCTGAACTCGATGTTGACGCGCGCGGTGGTGCCGAACAGGACCCACAGAGCGCGCCGCAGCGGCTCGATGTCGAGCGCGATGGTCACCGGTTCGACCACGTGGCCGAGTCCCTGGCACAGGCGCGCGACCTCCTCGGCCGCGCCCGAGCACAGCGGATCGACGTGCGTGCCGCCGGGCGCCCGCGTCACCAGGCCGATGCGCAGTCGGCCCGGATCGGCGCCGACCTCGGCCGCGAACGGGCGCGCGGGCGGTGGCGCGGCGTATGGGTCGCCCGGCGCCGGCCCGTGGCTCGCGTCGAGCAGGAACGCGCTGTCGCGCACCGTGCGGCTGACGCAGTGCGCCACCGACATGCCGGCCAGGCCCTCGGCGAAGTCCGGCCCCATGGGGTTGCGCATGCGCGTGGTCTTGAGCCCGACCAGGCCGCAGTTGGCCGCCGGAATCCGGATCGAGCCGCCACCGTCGGTGGCGTGGGCCAGCGGCACCATGCCGGTCGCCACCGCCGCGGCCGAGCCACCGCTCGAGCCGCCGGCGCTCCGCCCCAGGTCGAAGGGGTTTCGGGTCGGGCCGTGCAACGCCGGCTCGGTCGACATGTTGAGGCCGAGCTCGGGCGTGTTGGTCTTGGCCATGATGACCAGTCCGGCCGCCCGGTAGCGCTCGGTCAGCGTGCTGTCGTGGTCGGGCACGAAGTCGGCGAAGAGCCGGCTGCCGTTGCGGGTCGGCGTCCCGGCGTAGAGCAGGCCCAGGTCCTTGAGCATGAAGGGCACGCCGGCGAGCGGGCCGGCGGGCAGCGCCCGCGCGAGCGCGCGCCGGGCCTCGTCGACCATGGGCTGGACGACGGCGTTGACCCGCGGATTGTGCCGTTCCATGCGCTCGATCGCGGCATCGAGGACCTCGCCGGCCGATACCTTCCCGGACCGGATCAGCGCCGCCAGCCCGACCCCGTCGTAGGCCGCGTATTCCTTGAACCCCGCCACCTTCACCTCCCTCGCGAGGCGCCATTTCGCCTTAAGGTCGCATTAAGGATTGGCCGGAAGCAACGATCTAATGACGCCGGTCCGGCGATAGACTAGGTTTGGCGCCAGCGATGGGGGTAAAGCGTGTTCCGTTCGCAGCAGCGGCAAGACAGGGAGATCGCCCCCGCCGAGGCGCCCGCGCCGATGACGGTGTCGTGGCTCGACGCCGACCTCTTGGTCGAAGGCGAGCTTTCGGGAAGCGGCGCCGTCGTGATCGAAGGCGCGGTTCGCGGCCCGGTCAACGTCGACAAGGTGGTCGTGGGCGCCGCGGGCCGCGTCGATGGGCCGGTCACGGCCCGCGAGATCCAGATCGACGGCACCGTGCGGGGCGACGTGGTGGGCGAATCGGTGACGATCGGCGCCAGCGCGCGGGTCGTCGGCAACGTTACCCACACCATGATCGTGGTCGCCCCCGGCGCCGAGATCGATGGGCGACGGCCCTGGCGCCCGCCCGGTCACGTCGCGACCGGGTGAAGGCAATGATTTGCCACGGGCGCGCAACCGGGCCATAAGAAGCACGGCGACGTGCGGGTGCGCGTGGGCCAAGGGAGGCACAACCACAGGAGAAACGCCATGTTCACCAAGACTCCTCAAAGGGGCGATTCGCCCAATCCGGCGCCGGCCGAGTTCGCGCAGCGGCCGCAGGCCAGCTCGACGCCCGGCGCCGCGGCGCCCGCCGGCTCGCTGATCAGCGCCGAGCTCAAGATCGTCGGCAACCTCAATAGCAACGGCGATCTGCGCATCGACGGCACGGTCGAGGGCGACATCGCGAGCCGCTCGCTGGTCGTCGGCGAGGGCGCGCGGGTCGACGGCTCGATCGCCGCCGAGACCGTGCGCATCAGCGGCTCCGTCTCGGGCCAGGTCAAGGCGACCACCGTCGCGCTCACCCGCACGGCGCGGGTGTCCGGCGACATCACGTACCACAACCTCTCGGTCGAAGAGGGCGGCGTGCTGGAAGGCCAGTGCCGGCGCAGCGAAGGCGACAACGTGGCCACGCTCCGGACCACGGCCGCGACGCCCGCGGTGCCCCGTTCCTCCCCCAGCCCCGCCGAATAGTCGACCCGTTCCGCATTTTGGCTATGGCCCGCGCCGCCGGCGCGGGCCCCTGGCGCGCGACGGTCCGGCGCTAGCGGCGCGGGACGGCGCGATGCCCGGCCGGTCGAGCCCGAGGTCGATGGCTTCGAGCCGGCGGATCTCGTCGCGCAACCTGGCCGCCTCCTCGAACTCGAGCTCGGCCGCGGCGGCGCGCATGCGCTTGTCGAGCTCGCCGACCGTGGCCTTCAGGTTGTGCCCGATCAGGTGGGCCGGCGCGTCCGCGCCGGTGTCCACCGTGACGTAGTCGGCCTCGTAGACGCCTTGGAGGATGTCGCCGATGCCCTTGCGCACGCTTTCGGGCGTGATGCCGTGGGCGGCATTGTACGTTTGCTGCTTGACGCGGCGCCGTTCGGTCTCGTCGAGCGCGCGCGACAGCGACCGGGTCACCGTGTCGGCGTAAAGGATCACGCGCCCGTCGATGTTGCGCGCGGCGCGGCCGATGGTCTGGATCAGCGAGGTCGCGGAGCGCAGGAAGCCTTCCTTGTCGGCGTCGAGGATGGCGACCAGCGCGCATTCGGGGATGTCGAGCCCTTCGCGCAGCAGGTTGATGCCGACGAGCACGTCGAAGGCCCCGAGGCGCAGATCGCGGATGATCTCGATGCGCTCGAGGGTTTCGATGTCGGAATGCAGGTAGCGCACGCGCACGCCGGCCTCGTGCAGGTACTCGGTCAGGTCCTCGGACATGCGCTTGGTCAGCGTGGTGACGAGCACCCGCTGGCCCTTGCGCGCGGCTTCGCGGCATTCGGCGAGCAGGTCGTCGACCTGGTTCGTCGCCGCGCCGGACACGGGCCGCACCAGGCACAGCGGATCGATCAGCCCGGTCGGACGGATCACCTGGTCGACGAAGACGCCGCCAGTGCGTTCGAGCTCCCATGGGCCGGGGGTCGCCGAGACGAACACGGTCTGCGGCCGCATGGCTTCCCACTCCTCGAACTTGAGCGGGCGGTTGTCGACGCAACTGGGCAGGCGAAAACCGAATTCGGCGAGCGTCGTTTTGCGGTGGAAGTCGCCGCGGTACATGCCGCCGAGCTGGGGCACGGTGACGTGGCTCTCGTCGACGAACAGCAGCGCGTTGTCCGGCAGGTACTCGAACAGCGTCGGCGGCGGCTGGCCCGGCGCGCGGCCGGTCAGGTAACGCGAGTAGTTCTCGATCCCGGCGCAGGTGCCCGTGGCCTCGAGCATTTCGAGGTCGAAGCCGGTGCGCTGCGAGAGTCGTTCCGCCTCCAGCGGCTTGCCGGCCCGCTCGAACTCGGCGATCCGTTCCTTGAGGTCGACCTTGATCAGCTTGATCGCCTGCTCGAGCGTCGGGTGCGGGGTCACGTAGTGGCTGTTGGCGTAGATCTTGACCTGGTCCAGCCGGCCCGCCGACTGCCCGGTCAGCGGATCGAACTCCTCGATCGCCTCAATCTCGTCGCCGAACATGCCGATGCGCCAGGCGCGGTCCTCGAGGTGGGCCGGGAACAGCTCGACCGAATCGCCGCGCACGCGGAACGTGCCGCGGCTGAACGCGGTGTCGTTGCGCCGGTAGTGGAGCTCGACCAGGCGGCGCAGCAGGTCGTCGCGCTCGACCCGCTCGCCCGCGCGCACGCTGAACGCCATCGACTGGTAGGTCTCGACCGAGCCGATGCCGTAGATGCACGAGACCGAGGCGACGATGACCACGTCGTCGCGCTCGAGCAGCGAACGGGTGGCGGCGTGGCGCATGCGGTCGATCTGTTCGTTGATCGAGGCGTCCTTCTCGATGTAGGTGTCCGTGCGCGGCACGTACGCCTCGGGCTGGTAGTAGTCGTAGTACGAGACGAAGTACTCGACCGCGTTGGACGGCAGGAACGACTTCATCTCGCCGTAGAGCTGGGCGGCGAGCGTCTTGTTGGGCGCCAGGATCAGCGCCGACCGCCCGGTCCGGGCGATGGCGTGCGCCATGGTGAAGGTCTTGCCCGAGCCGGTGACGCCGAGCAGCACCTGGTCGCGCTCGCCCGCCGAAATGCCGCCGACGAGCGCCTCGATCGCCTGCGGCTGGTCGCCGGCCGGCTGGAAGTCGGAGACCAGCTTGAACGCCGCCCGCCCCGCCGGCTCCGGCCGCGAAACGCGAAGGGAAGGGGACATGGCGGCGGATTCAGGAGCCATCAGACGGGCGAATTTCGTGCCGGGAGATCAAGGACCGAAGGCCATCGATCAACGGCCCAAGGTCGTCGGCAATGATCGACCACACGAGATCGAGGTCCACATCGAAATAGGCATGCATCAGACGATTGCGAGCGCCCGTGATCTGCCGCCAAGGAATGCCCGATTCCTTGGCCCTCGTGTCCAATGGAACATGCGTGGCAGCCTCACCAATGATCTCAATGAGACGCACGGCGGCCAGGGCCAGGATCTCGTCTCGCTCCAGATCCGCCCGCGTTTTCTTGGAGGTGATCTCCGCGAGCTTAGTCGCAAACTCAAGCATGTCAGCGATACGATCGCGGCTACGATCGCGCTTCATAGAGAACCTTTGCCTCGCGCACGACCTCCGCCCGAAATCTCCGGTTCAAGAAGCCGGGAGTGTTCATGTCGACCTTTTGGCCGAACATGTGAGTGAGCTCTTCCTCGATCGCGAAGTACGCGAACCCCGGAGTCTTTCCCGGCGCGAATTCAACGAGGATATCGAGATCGCTGTCCGGCCCCTCCTCGCCGCGCGCAGCCGAACCGAAGATGGCCAGCTTGACGATGTGATGCCGCGCGCAGAAGGCGCGCATCTCGGACGCGCCTACCTTGGTCAGAAATTCCTGGGACGCGGTCATGGTTGGTCCTCGAAGTACCCGCATTGTACGCCAGCCGAGTTTCGGCGCGAACTATCCAGACCGAGTCCAAGATGGACAAGCGTTTGTGCCCAACACCGGCGGTGTTGCGCGCGATGACCGAGGCGACGCCCCTGCGCCGCGTGGCCGAGCCCGAGGAGATGGTCGGAACGCTGGTGTTCCTGGCCAGCAAGCACGCGGGTTACATCCCCGGCGCGCCAGGGCAACCGCCGGGCTTGGTTGCGCCATCCCCGTGCGCTGCGTAGGCTTGGCGCGTTTCCCGGGGGGTTCTTTCATGGCCTTCATCGCCGGCCGTCTCGGCCGCATCAAGCCGTCGCCGACCATCGCGGTCAGCACCAAGGCGCGCGAGCTCAAGGCCGCCGGCCACGACGTCATCGGGCTCGGCGCCGGCGAGCCGGACTTCGATACCCCCGACCACATCAAGGAGGCGGCCTACAAGGCGATCCGCGAGGGCCAGACCAAGTACACCGCGGTCGACGGCACGCCCGAGCTCAAGGCCGCGATCGCGGCCAAGTTCAAGCGCGAGAACGGGCTGACCTACAACGCGGCCGAGATCACCGTGGGGACCGGCGGCAAGCAGGTGCTCTACAACGCGCTGATGGCCACCCTCGATCCGGGCGACGAGGTGGTGATCCCGGCGCCCTATTGGGTGTCGTACCCGGACATGGTGCTGCTGGCCGAAGGCAAGCCGGTGTTCGTCGCCTGCCCGGAAACGGCCGGGTTCAAGCTGCGTCCCGCCGACCTGGAGGCGGCCATCACGCCACGCACCAAGTGGCTGATCCTCAACTCGCCGAACAACCCGACGGGGTCCGCGTACACGGCCGCCGAGCTGAAGTCCCTGACCGACGTGCTGCTGCGCCACCCCCACGTCTGGGTGATGACCGACGACATGTACGAGCACGTGGTCTACGACGGGTTCCGGTTCGCCACGACGGTCCAGGTCGAGCCGGGCTTGCGCGAGCGCACGCTGACGGTCAACGGCGTGTCCAAGGCCTACGCCATGACCGGCTGGCGCATCGGCTACGCCGGCGGGCCCGCGCACCTGATCAAGGCGATGGGCGTGATCCAGTCCCAGTCGACCTCGAACCCGTCGTCGGTCAGTCAGGCGGCGGCGGTGGCGGCGCTCAACGGCCCGCTCGACTTCATCGCCGAGCGCAACGCGACGTTCAAGGCGCGCCGCGACCTGGTCGTGGCCATGCTCAACCAGGCCAAGGGGCTGCGCTGCACCAGGCCCGAAGGTGCCTTCTACGTCTACCCGAGCTGCGCCGGGGCGATCGGCAAGACCACGCCGAAAGGCGCCACGATCGCCGACAGCGAGGGGTTTGCCAGCTACCTGCTCGAGGCCGAGGGCGTGGCCGTGGTCCACGGCACGGCGTTCGGGCTGGACCCCTATTTCCGCATCTCGTACGCCACCGCGACCGAGCTCCTGGAGGACGCCTGCGCCCGCATCCAGCGGGCCTGCGCCAACCTGCGCTGAAACGAACGTCCGCCATGGGCTTGCCAAGCCCAAGGCCAAGGATTATATTTAGAAGAACTCTAAATAAGGAGTCCTAGCCATGCCCAAACCCAGCCGCAAGAGCCACGGCGCGCCCACCGTCGCCATCGACATCGGCATACCCGTCAAGGACCGCCAGAGGATCGCCGAAGGGCTTTCGCGCCTGCTCGCCGACACCTACACGCTCTATCTCAAGACCCACAACTATCACTGGAACGTCACCGGCCCGATGTTCCAGACCCTGCACCTGATGTTCGAGACCCAGTACACCGAGCTCGCCCTGGCCGTGGACCTGATCGCCGAACGCATCCGGGCGCTCGGCACGGTCGCGCCGGGCAGCTACAAGGCCTACGCGCGCCTCGGCTCCATCGCCGAGGAGGACGGCGTACCGACGGCCACGGACATGATCCGCAACCTGGTCGCCGGCCAGGAGGCCGTGGTGCGCACCGCGCGCAAAGCCTTCCCTGCCGCCGAAAAGGCCGGCGACGAGGCGACCTGCGACCTGTTGACCCAGCGGCTCAACGTCCACGAGAAGACCGCGTGGATGCTGCGCAGCCTGCTGGCGTGATCGCGGCGCCCCTCACGCGGGCTTGACTTGCACGCGAGCGGCGGCGGTGGCAGGTCATAGCGAACGCCACCATCGCGAGCCCGCATCATGTTCGTACATCTCAAGCGCGGCTGGGAAATCCACGCCAGCCGCGCGACGCCGGAATCGGCCTACCTCGATCGCCGCAGCCTGGCCAAGGCGCTGGCCGCCGGTCCGCTTCTTGCCGCCGGGTTCGCGCTGGGCGCGCGCGCCGACGACGCGCCCGATCCCACGGCGGACCTCTACCCGGCGGCGCGCAACGAGCGCTATGCGCTCGACCGGCCGCTGACCGACGAGGAGATCACCGGGCGCTACAACAACTTCTACGAGTTCGGCTCGCACAAGGAGATCTACGACCGGGCGCAGGAGCTGCGCATCCGGCCATGGACCATCGCCATCGACGGCCTGGTCGAGACGCCGCGGACGATCGATGTCGACACCCTCTTTCGTCAGGTGACGCTCGAGGAACGGCTCTACCGGCACCGCTGCGTCGAGGCCTGGTCGATGACCATCCCGTGGACCGGGTTCCCGCTGGCCAAGCTGGTCGAGATGGCCAAGTCGCTCGGCTCGGCCAAGTACGTGGCGTTCGAGACGTTCCAGGACCCGGACGTGGCGCCCGGCCAGCGCCAGGTGTGGTACCCGTGGCCCTACACCGAGGTGGTGACCATCGCCGAGGCCGCCAACGAGCTCGCGTTCCTGGTCACCGGCGCCTACGGCAAGCCGATGGCCAGGCAGTTCGGCGCGCCCATCCGCCTGCACCTGCCGTGGAAGTACGGCTTCAAGTCGATCAAGTCGATCGTCAGGGTCAGCTTCGTCGAGGAGCGGCCCAAGACCTTCTGGGAGACGCTGGTGCCCGAGGAGTACGGCTTCTGGGCCAACGTCAACCCCGAGGTCGACCATCCGCGCTGGAGCCAGGCGACCGAGCGGTTCCTCGGCACCGGCGAGCGCATGCCGACCCTCATCTACAACGGCTACGGCGAATTCGTCGCCCAGCTTTACGCCGGCCTGGAGAACGAGCCGCTATTCATGTAG
>CAZGYG010000012.1:0-29119 GCA_964530335.1 uncultured Rhodospirillaceae bacterium
GCCGCCGCAGGCGGCGTGGCGATCCAGGGCAATGGAAGCGAGCCGGATGGGCAGAGCACCATAGCGGTTCAACCGATTTTGACGCCGCCGATCAGCTCCGGATGCGCAGGCCCTTGGGATCGTAAAGCGCCCGGGTGTGCGGCATAGCCGGCACCCGGCGCGTGCGCACCTCGAGCTCGTAACTCCCCGCGCGCAGCCAGTCGTCGGTCACTCCGGCGTCGTTGCGCACGTAGCCCAGCCCGATCTCCTTGCCGATCGTATAGCCGTGCCCGGCCGAGCCGATCCAGCCGACCACCCGGCCGTCGCGCAGGATCGTCTCGCGCCCCAGCAGGATCACGTCCGGGTCATCGATCGTGAAGGTCGCCAGCCGCTTGGTCAGGGGCTTCGCCTTCTGGGCGATCAGGGCGTCGCGGCCGATGAACGGCACGTTCTTGTCGAAGGCGACGGCGAACCCGAGCCCCGCTTCGAGCGGCGTGTAGTCGGGGCCGATGTCCCCCGCCCACACCCGGTAGCCCTTCTCGAGCCTCAAGGTGTCGATGGCGCGATAGCCGGCATCGACCAGGTTGCCGCGCGCCGCTGCCTTGAGCGCGTCGTAGACCGTGACCATCGACTCCGTCGGCACGTAGAGCTCGAAGCCGAGCTCGCCGACGAAGGTGACGCGCAGCGCGCGCACCGGCGCGCCGGCGACCGTGAGCGCCCGCCAGGTGCCGAACGGGAACGCCGCGTCGCCGATGTCGTCCTCGCAGGCCTCGGCCAGGATATGCCGGGCCTCGGGCCCCATCAGCGCGAGCGTGCCAAGGCCCGAGGTCACCTCGATCAGGCGCGCGTCCGCGCCCGTTGGCGTATGCCGGCGGATATGTCCGCCGTCGTGAACCGCGAACGCGGTGCCGGTGACGATGAAGTATTCGTCCTCGGCGATGCGGCTCACGGTCAAGTCGGCTTCGATGCCGCCGTTGCGGTTCAGCATCTGGGTGTAGACGACGCGCCCCAGTCGTCCCACGTCGCCGGCGCACAGCGCTTGCAGCACCCGCTCCGCGTCGCGCCCGACGAACAGGAACTTGGAAAAGAAGCTCTGGTCGAACAGCGCGGCCGACGTTCGGCAGGCGCGGTGTTCGGCGCCGACATGGTCGAACCAGTTGGGCCGGCCGAAGCTGTAGGCGTCCTTGGGCGCGACGCCGGGCGGGGCGAACCAGTTGGGCCGTTCCCACCCGGCCTTGGCGCCGAAGCACGCCCCCTGGTTCGCCAGCCGGTCGTAGAGCGCGCTCCGTCGCAGCGGCCGGCCGGCGTTCGTTTCCTCGCCCGGCCAGGCGATCGTGTAGTGCCGCGCCTGGCCTTCCAGCGCGCGGGCGCGCACCTGGGCGTCCGAGCGCAGGTGCGGCCCGAAGCGCCGGATGTCGGCGGGCCACAGGTCGTAGGGTGGCTCGCCGTCCAGGATCCATTGGGCCAGCACGCGCCCCGCGCCGCCGGCCGCCGCGATGCCGAACGAGTTGAATCCGCAACCCACGAAGAATCCGGGCAGCTCGGGCGCCTCGCCCAGGATGAACATGCCGTCCTCGGTGAACGACTCGATGCCGTTGAACCAGCGCTTGATCCCGGTGGTCTCGAGCGCCGGAAATCGGTGCAGCGCGCCCCGCATCAGCGCCTCGAACTGGTCGACGTTCTCGGGCATCAGCTTGAAGGCGTGGTCGTCGGGGATGGGGTCCGCCAGGTACGCGACCGGGCTGGTCTCGTAGCCGCCGAACACCAGTCCCCCGACCTCCTCCTTGAAGTAGGTCAGATGATCCGGGTCGCGCACGCCGGGGCAGCCGCGCGTCAGGCCTTGGATCACGTCGGTGACGACGTACTGGTGGTGCGATGGTTGCAGCGGGATGTTCACCGCGGCCAGGCGCCCGAGCTGACGCGCCCAGATGCCGGCGCACAGCACGACGGTCTCGCAGGCGATGTCGCCCGCTCCGGTCGTGACCCCGGCCACCCGGCCGTTCGCGATGCGGAACCCGGTCACGGCGGTATCCTCGATCAGCCGCGCGCCGAGCCGCCGCGCCGCCTTGGCGAAGGCGAGCGCCAGATCGGACGGGTTGGCGACGCCGTCGCTCGGCAGCCAGGCGGCCGCCAGCACGTCGGCGACGTTCATGGCGGGGACCCGCCTTCGCGCCTCGTCCGCGCCGATCAGGCCGAGCTCGAGCCCGAAGCTGCGCGCCGTGGTCGCCAGCCGCTCGTACTCGATGACCCGGTCCCTGGTGCAGGCGAGTCTCAGCGATCCCGTGGTTCGCCAGCCGGCCGGCTGGTCGGTCTCGCGCGCGACCTGGTCGTACACCGCGACCGATTCGCCCAGCAGTCGCGTGATGTTGGCGTTGTTGCGCAGTTGCCCGACCATGCCGGCGGCGTGCCAGGTCGAGCCCGAGGTCAGCTTGTCCTTGTCGAGCAGGACGATGTCCCTGCCGCCCAGCTTGGCCAGGTGATACGCCGTCGCGCAGCCCATGATCCCGCCGCCGATGACGACGATGCCCGCCTGCGTGGGAAACGCTTGTTGGGACGATGGGGCTGGCATGGGGCCTCGGCGTGCGGCGAAGGGCGTGTGGAGTCTTGTGGAATTGTGTGGCGAGTCAAGTCAAGACCCGCCCCTACGGCCGCCCTGACCCGCCAGGCCGGTGCCTTTTTCACGCGCCTGTGACCGCCGTCACCGCCAAGGCCTACGGCTTACGGTTACCCTGGAATTGATGTCAGCAGCCGGAATCCGGTATAATTCGCGCCTACGGGCCGTGCCCACGCCAAGGGCACGCCGAGGGGCGGCGGAACGCCGCGCGAGACGCCTCGGGTATCCAGGCCCTGGGCCCGGGACAGGGGTTCGATCGAAACCCTGGCGCGGGCGGTCCGTGAAGGAGGCTGCGATGCCAATACTCAGTGCCAAGGACAAGAGCTCCACCTCCCAGCACGCGGGGGGCTTCGTCGCCGACCGCGAGGACGCGTTCAAGCGCGCGGACAAGGCCGCGCGGCGCGTCGGCAAGGAGGTGAGCGAGGCCCGGCGCAAGCGCCTGATGGGCAAGCTCATTCCCGTCGCCATCGCCCTGGTCGGCGCCGCCTTCGCGGCCCTGTTCGGCACCGGTCTCGCCGAGACCGAATTCGGCCGCGTCGTTATCTCTTCGTTAGGACCTCTCGTGCAAATCTTCATGAACATAGACGCATGGGTCTACGCCGCGCTCGGCGTTCTCGCGGGCATCGGCGGGGTCATGTGGTTCATACGTTCGTGAGCTTGGCCTGAGCCGGGCCGCGGTCAAGGACGCATCAGGACCACGACCGGTACGACATGGGCTTCGGCCCATTCTGGCGTGATACCGCAGGACGCGGCTCGTCCTCGATAAAGGCAAACCGTCGGCAACGACGGGACGCAAAGCCACCGGCCTTCCGCCAATGGGGTGTCACCCCAAGGGGCAAAGGCAGCGGGGCTACCGATAAGGAGAGTGCCATGAAGTCAATTATGCGCGTCATCGTCTTCACTTCGCAGAAGGGCGGTTCCGGCAAGTCGACGCTTGCCGGGCATTTGGCCGTGCAGGCCGAAAGCGCGGGCTTCGGCCCCGTCGCCATCATCGACACGGCGCCCCTGGGCACCCTGGCCGCGTGGCACGGCGTGCGCAAGTCGGACACGCCGAGCTTCGTCGCCAGCACCCCGGCGCACCTCGCGGCGGAGCTGGCGAACCTGCGCCAGGCGGGCATCCGCCTGGTCCTGATCGATACCCCGCCCGAAGCCTGCGCCACGGCCCGCGAGGCGGTCGGCCACGCGGACCTGGTCATCATTCCCGTGCGCCCCAGCCCCCACGACCTGCGGGCCGTGGGCGCCACGCTCGACATCGTCGAAGGCTGCGACAAGCCGTTCATGTTCGTTCTCAACGGCGCGACGCCGTTCGCTCGCATCACGCTCGACGCGGCGATGGCGCTGGCCCAGCACGGGACGGTCCCGCCGGTCACCATCTACCACCGGGTCGATTTCGCCTCGAGCATGATCGACGGTCGCACGGTCACCGAGTGCGAGCCCGAGTCGCGTTCGGCCTGGGAAATCGCCGAGCTGTGGGATTGCGTGGCGGCCCAGCTCCGGGTGCTGCCACACTCGTCGGCCGACCTCGAGGGTGGCGACATGGCCATCCTCGAGCTCGTCGCGGGTAACGTCGTCGGCTTCGGCCCCCGCCTGAGCCGGACCGCCTAGGAGCACGCTGAAAAACCACCCGCACGTCATCGCGAGGACGCGAAGCGTCCGTGGCGATCCAGGGGCAACCGCCCGAGCCTTGCAACTCCTGGGTTGCTTCGTCGGGCTTCGCCCTCCTCGCAACGACGATCAGGGAGGTTTTTCGGCATCCAGATAGAGCAGCACCCGGTCGGGTGGCTGCCGCGCGTGCCTAATCGTCCGTCGGCGCCGCGCCGAGCCCGAGCTCCTGGGCGCGGTGCTGGTAGTACGCGCCGCGCACCGCGACGTAGGCGTCGAGCGCGCCGAGCCGGAGCTGGTCGAGCCGGTCCATGACCTCCTCGCGCTTGCTGATCGCCTTGCCCGCCATGAGCCCGAGCCTCGCCGCGAACGGCAGCACGTAGCCGAGCGGGTCGAGGAAACTGTCGACGCCGGTGCCCACCGCGTCGCGCGACGTACTCGGCCCGAACAGCGGCAGGACGACATAGGGGCCCGGACCGACGCCCCAGGCGTAAAGCGTCACGCCGAAGTCGTTGTCGTGGCGGGCCCACCCCAACTGCCGCGCGATGTCGAGGAACCCGGCGACGCCGGCCGTGGAGTTGACCACGAAACGGCCGAGCGTCACGCCGCCGCCGGTCAGCTCGCCTTGCAGGACGTCGTTGGCCAGGATCACGGGCGATTTCAAGTTCCGGTAGAAGCGGACAATCGCGCGCTTGACCACGAGCGGGACCGCGAAGCCGTAGAGCGCGGCCAGCGGGCGCAGCACGAGGGTGTCCGCCGCGTCGTTCAGCGCGAAGGTCGCCCGGTTGACGCCTTCGAACGGATCGCTGACCTCCTCCTGCGCCGCCGCCTGAGCCTCGACGAAAGCCCAGTCGTCCTCGTCGATATCGGCTTCGGGTGCCGTCGCTTGCGCCGCCGGTTCCGGCGCCGTGAAATCGGCCGCGAACGCCGGGTAGGCCACGCTCGCCGCGTCCCGCACCGCTCCGGCCAGCGCCGGCGCCGCCTCGGCCACCGCGGCCATGATCGCGCCGTGCTGGGCGGGGTGCTCGGCGATCGCCGCGATGGTCAGCGCCGCGAGCCGGGCCTCGGCGTTGCGCCGGGTCGACCCGCTCGGGTCCTCGGGTGCGCCCGTCGTCGCCACGGCACCCAACGCCGCGACCTCGCTTTGGATCGCCAGCGCGACGTCGCCGGGCAGCGTGTCCTCGGCCCGCGCAACGACAGGGGCAACGACTATGGCGACGACTATGGCGACGACTAGGGCGCGGAAGGCCATGGCGGGCGCGAGCATAGGGGCACTTTCGGGCCGAGCAAGGCCCATGAATTACGCCGCGATTTCAACCCAATAGGGAAAATGGTCGGAACCCTTGGCGGCGCGGTCGACCCACGCGCGGCGCACCCTGGCCGCGAGCGATGGCGTGGCGAAGGCGTAGTCGAGCCGCCGATCGTGGCGCACCGTGGCGTGGCTGTAGGGCGTCCAGGTCAGGCACGGCTCGCCCCCGCGCCCGGCCGCTTGCCAGCAATCGACGAACCCGGCCCCGGTCAAGCGCGCATAGACCCGGCCGTCGGGCTCGCTGTTGAAATCGCCCATGAGCAGGACATCGGCGGGCATGGGCGGGGGCTCGCCCTCGCTCCAGCCTTCGATGTCGGGCTCGTCCCGGCCGGTCCACGTCCCGCCTTCATTCGCCGCGGCGCCCTGCCAGGCGAGCAGAGCGTCGACCTGGGTCAGCCGTTCCTCATCGGTCAGATGGCTGAGGTGCAGCGAGAGCACGCGGAGCGCGCCGGCTTCGGTCGCGATCACGCCCTCGAGCGCGGGGTTGACCATGTTGAACACGTCGGACGTGGCGACCTTGGGCAGGCAGAACAGGCGGCTCGACAGGATCGGCGTCCGGCTCGCCAGCATGGTGCCGAACTGCCGGCGCCGGTTCGCGATTCTTCCCGCCGCGTCGGTCGTGCTGGCGTCGACATCGAACGCCGGCCCGTAGACCCAGCGGTGCCGGGGCAGCAGCTCGCCGATCGCGCGAGGCTGATCGACCATGCCGCTGCGCCGCCAGTTGACCTCGACCTCCTGGAACGCGATCACGTCGGCCTCGGCCACGGCGGCTACCACACGCGCCAGGTCGGTGTGGCCGTCCTGCCCCAGGCCGTAGCGGATGTTGTAGGAGACGAACAGCATGCGGCCTCCAGATCGAACTCTGGCGCCGCTCGGGTTCCAGGACGGCGGCGAATGGTCTATGTAGCGCCGTGCTGCGCATTACCCAACTCACGTTCCGCTATGGCGCCCGCGCCGTGTTCGACCGGGCTAGCGCCCACGTGCCCGCCGGGCACCGCGTCGGCCTGGTCGGGCGCAACGGCAGCGGCAAGACCACGCTGCTGCGCCTGATCACCGGCGAGCTCGAGGCCGATGGCGGCGAACTCACGCTGCGCCGCGGGGCGCGGCTCGGCGTCGTGGCCCAGGAACCGCCGGGCGGTTCCGCGACGCCGCTCGAAGCCGTGCTCGCCGCCGACCGCGAGCGCACGGCCCTGCTGGCCGAGGTCGACCGCGGCGACGATGCCGCCTCGCTGGGCGACGCGCACGAACGATTGCGAGCGATCGCGGCCCACGCCGCGCCGGCGCGCGCGGCGGCGATCCTGGCCGGTCTGGGCTTCGACGCGGCGGCGCAGGACCGGCCATTGTCCACCTTCTCGGGCGGCTGGCGCATGCGGGTCGGGCTGGCTTGCGCCCTGTTCCTCGAGCCGGACCTGCTGCTGCTCGACGAGCCGACCAACCACCTGGACCTCGAGGCCGCCATGTGGCTCGAGTCGTTCCTGCGCCGCTATCCGCGCACCCTGGTGCTGGTCAGCCACGACCGCCATTTCCTCAACGCGGTGATCGACCGCGTTCTCCACGTCGCCGCCGGAAGCCTCGCGCTCTACCAGGGCAACTACGACGCCTTCGAGCGCCGGCGCGCCGCCGAACAGGCGCGGCTCGCGGCGCTTGGCACGCAGCGCGAGGCTTATCGCAAGCACCTGCAGTCGTTCGTCGACCGCTTCCGCTACAAGGCCAGCAAGGCGCGCCAGGCGCAGAGCCGGCTCAAGGCCATCGCCCGGCTCGAACCGGTGACCGAAGTGGCCGAGGAGTCCGAGCGCCATTTCGACTTCCCAACCCCCGATCCGCTCGCCCCGCCGCTCATGGTGCTGGAGCACGCCGCCGCCGGCTACGGCGCGACGACGGTGCTGCGCCGGCTCGACGTGCGGCTCGACGCGGACGATCGCATCGCGCTGCTCGGCGCCAACGGCAACGGCAAGACGACGTTCGCGCGCCTGATCGCGGGCCGGCTGGAGGCGCGCGAAGGCGAAGTCCGCGCCACGCGCGGGCTCCGCGTCGGCTACTTTGCCCAGGACCTGCTCGACGAGATCGAACTCGCCGGGACTCCGGCCGAGCACGTGGCCGGGCGCCGGCGCTCGTGGACCGCGCAGCAGGTGCGCGCCTGGCTGGGGCGCTTCGGGCTCGGCGGCGACTTCGCGACGCGGCCGGCCGGCGAGCTTTCGGGCGGCGAGCGCACCCGGCTCGCGCTCGCCCTGATCTGCCTCGACGCGCCGCAACTCCTGGTGCTCGACGAGCCGACCAATCACCTGGACATGAGTGCCCGGCGCGGCCTGATCGACGGGCTCAACGATTACGGCGGCGCGGTCGTGCTGGTCAGCCACGACCGCGACCTGGTCGACCTGGTCGCCGACCGGCTGTGGCTGGTCGGCGAGGGCACGGTCAAGCCGTTCGACGGCGATGTCGACGACTACCGCGATCTCGTGCTCAAGACGCGCCAGGCGCCGGGCGAAAGCGGGACGGCGCCGGCCAAGCGCGGGCCCAAGGGCGCGCCGCGCTCGGCGGCGACGCGCGCCCGAACCCTCGATCTCAGACGCAAGGCGCGCGAGGCCGAGGCGGAGGTGGCCCGGCTGACCCGGGAGCGGGAAAGCCTCGACCGCCGGCTCGCCGACCCCGGGGCGTGGGCCGACCGCGGCGATGGGACGCGACTCGCCCACGAGCGGGCGAACCTGGCCAAGGCGCTCGCCCGGGCGGAGGAACGCTGGCTCGCCGCCCACGCCGAGGTCGAAGGCGCGGAACCGGGACCCGGCTGAGCGGAAACTCAGTCCGAAGGGACGAGCAGGACGCCACCCGCTCCGTCCAGTTTCCCGACGATGCGGCCGGAGCGGTCGCGGATGTAGGCCCGATCGCCGATACCCGGCGTGACCGAGCCGACGATCAGGCCGGAGCGGTCGCGGATGTAAACCCGGTCGCCGATTTGGGATCAACCTTGTCGTGGGCGGAGTTCTTTACGGTTGACCGATGCCAGACCGTGAACGGACATCGTGAGGGGCGTGGCCTGTAACTGAGTTCATCTACGGGCCGACACTGGAGACAAGCCGACGCCCGCGGATGCGCATTGACTTGACCGTCACCTCGATCACTACTGTGAGGTCACTTATGCGTCCTCCTTCCGCAGCGAGGCGTTCTTGGTCGTGTCCCTCGACGTGGTGTCGGAGTGCCGAGTAAGTTTCACCCGAGGGACGCAGGGTTTCCAGGGTCATGAAGCGGCGCTGGTCGGCCCACTCGCCGGTCTGCTCAAGCAGCAGAGTGCCGACAAGACGGACGATGTAGCGTCGCCTGGAAAAACGAAGCGATACGGAAGTGTCACGTAGAGTGGCATCGCTTACAGAGCAAACCTAAATCTTCCCGCGGGTGGGACTTAGCCCGATCATGACACCGGCGGCGCATTCGCCACCCATGCCGGAGGCCGGCGCCGAGCAAAGAACTGATGGCCCCAAGGATTTCGAGCCAACCCAACGGAGCTGATGGCTTCCCTGACGCCGTGGCCCGGGTGCACACCTACCACCGGCGCACCAAGCATATGCCCGGACATTACGCGCCTGGACCGGGGTTCTTGGACTGGGCAAACCAGCCCGACCCGTTTCGCCGATTCCCGGGCGCCCCGCTGATCGAACTGCCGCTGATTGGCGACGACGGGACGGTGCCCTACGAAGCGTTGTTCCAATCCAAGGGGACGCCGCCCCGGCCACTTGGCGCCGAGAGCCTGGGACTTTTCCTCGAACTCTCCCTTGGGATCACGGCCTGGAAGGAATTCCAGGGCACGCGTTGGGCGCTGCGCAGCAATCCCTCGAGCGGCAACCTGCACCCGACCGAGGGATATGTGGTGCTGCCGGCGCTTGCCGCCGTGTCCGATGGCCCAGGGGTCTACCACTATGCGACGTGCGAGCACGCGCTTGAACAGCGATCCCTCTTAGGCGAAGCGGCACAGGTTCGATTCGCCGCAGGGCTTCCCCCCGGCACGTTCCTCGTCGGCCTGGCGTCGATCCACTGGCGCGAGGCCTGGAAGTACGGCGAGAGGGCGTACCGCTACTGCCAGCACGATCTTGGCCACGCGCTCGGGGCCATGTGCTTCGCCGCCGCCGCCCTCGGCTGGCGGGTGGCGCTGCTGTCGTCGCTCTCCGACGCCGAGGTCTCGGGACTGCTCGGCATTGATCGCGCCAGCGACTTCGCCGACGCTGAGGCCGAACACCCCGGTCTCGTCGCCGCCGTACTCACCGACGAGGCCGCCCCGGCCCCGCGCTTCCTGGCCGAGGGCACCCTCGCCGCCGTGCGCTCCGGCGAGTGGAGAGGATCGGCGAACCGCCTGAGCGCGGAACACGTAGATTGGGCGGCGATCGGCGTTGTCGAGGCCTCCTGCGTCAAGCCTTCGGCGGCACCCGTTTTGCTGCGCGGATCCGCACCCAGGGGCACGCCTCTGGCGCGGCGTGATGGGCCACGGGCGGCGGAGATCATCCGCCGGCGGCGAAGCGCCGTCGACATGGACGGGCATACCTCTCTGCCGCTCGATGCGTTCCTCGGCATGCTGGCGCGTACGCTCTCCGACCGGCCCCATCCGCCGTGGAGCGCGATCGACTTCCCCGCCCGGATTCTCCTGTGCCTGTTCGTGCACCGGGTCGACGGGCTTCCGCCCGGCGTCTACGTCCTCATGCGCGATCCAACCCGGCTTGACGCCTTCCGTGCCGCCTGTCACTCCGGGTTCGCTTGGGCGCACGTCGAGGCGAGCGACATGCCGCTCTACGCGCTGGCGCTGGGGGACTGCCGCGAGGCCGCCGCCCACGCGAGCTGCTTCCAGGCGATCGCCGGCGATGGTGCCTTCAGCCTCGGCATGGTCGCGGACTTCGCGCGTACTCTCGACGAAGACGGGGCATGGGCGTACCGCCGCCTATTCTGGGAAGCCGGCCTCATCGGCCAGGTGCTCTACCTCGAGGCCGAGGCGGCCGGCGTGCGCTCGACCGGTATGGGCTGCTACTTCGACGACTTCGTGCATCGGCTCATCGACCTAAACCTTGCCGAGGGTGCCTGGCAGAGCCTCTATCACTTCACCGTCGGCGGCGCGGTGGAGGACGAGCGGCTCACTACGCTACTGGCTTACGGCCACTTGCTCCCTGACCGCATCCCACCGTCACCGCGCGGGGTAAGCGGCTGATTGAGCACTACAATGCGGGCGCAAGGCGCGCGAGGCCGAGGCGGAGGTGGCCCGGCTGACCCGGGAGCGGGAAAGCCTCGACCGCCGGCTCGCCGACCCCGGGGCGTGGGCCGACCGCGGCGATGGGACGCGACTCGCCCACGAGCGGGCGAACCTGGCCAAGGCGCTCGCCCGGGCGGAGGAACGCTGGCTCGCCGCCCACGCCGAGGTCGAAGGCGCGGAACCGGGACCCGGCTGAGCGGAAACTCAGTCCGAAGGGACGAGCAGGACGCCACCCGCTCCGTCCAGTTTCCCGACGATCCGGCCGGAGCGATCGCGGACGTAGAACCCGCCGCCGATCCCCGGCGTGATGGAACCGACGATGAGCCCGGTCTCGTCCCTGATGTAGTCGGCGCCGAACGGGCCCGGCGTGACCACCGCGAATTCGTCCGCCGCGAGCGACGATACGCTCGCGAGGACGTCGCACGCGAAAATGGCGCCGAGCGCAAGCGCGATCGTTCGGCGTTGAAGGCGAGGTCGGATCATGGTGTCCCAGGCGCGAAACAAGGGTTCAGGGTACACGCCGTCGAGTTTCACGTGAAACATCGCTTCGACGTTGCGGCGACGCTGGCATCATATAGGTAGCTGGCTGCGGAAAAACCACTTCACGCGTCATCGCGAGGACGCGTCCTTCCTTCGCCCGCCGAAGCGTAAAGCCGCCGCAACGGTCGGTGCAGGCGGGCTTCGCGAAGGCGGGAGCGTCCGTGGCGACCCAGGGGCAACTGCACGAACGGTCGCCCTGGATCGCCACGCCGCCTGCGGCGGCTCGCGATGACGGTGATGGGGGTTTTTCAGCACCCTGCTAAAGGCCGCCGAAAGCGCGAAACCCATGAGTAGCGCGGCGCCAGCGGCGGCGGATCAGGGGGAGGAGAGGTCGTCGGGCCCGGCCACGTCGAACCGCAACTCGGCATGGGCACGGCGCAGGGCCGCCTCGACCGCGGCCGGACTTTCGTGCCGGGCGAACAGGAACCCGAGGTAGCGGTCCCCTTCGGGCAAGGGCACCAGTGTCTGCCCCCGGGGAATCGTAATGGTGACATCCTCGATCCCGGGAATGGCACGAGCGGCCTCTATCCCGCCGACACTGCGCAAGGTGCCGGCTCGCGGGATCGGGATCATCATGACGCCGGCCGGACGGCGCTCGCGCTCGAGCGTGTCGATCGGCTGGCCCAGGGCATGGCGGAGGATGAGCTCTTCCAGCCGGATGCCGGCGCCGAATCGCAGCACCCGGGAACACAGCCCGCCGATCGAGCGGGCGGCGATCTCGATGACCCACGGACCGGCTTGGTTCAGGCGCAATTCGGCGTGCACCGGCCCGCTCTTCAGCCCGATCGCGACCAACGCCCGTTCGGTGGCGGCGACGATGGCCGCTTGCGCCGCCGCCTTCAGGCGCGACGGGGTGACGTAAATGGTCTCCTCGAAGAACGGGCCCTCGAGCGGATCGGGCTTATCGAACAGCGCCAGCATGTGGAGCTTGCCGCCGGCGAGCAACCCTTCGAGCGCGACCTCGACGCCGGGAATGTAGCCCTCGACCAGGATGTGGCGGGCCGTCTCACCCATCCCGGCGATCCCCGGCCGGGCGAGCAGGCTGGTGACCCGGCGGAAGGCCGCCGCGAACGCGGCCCCGTCATCGGCGCGGATCACGCCGCGACTGCCGGACAGGGCGAGCGGTTTGACGACGCAGGGGTAGCCGACGTTGCCATTGGCCCGCATCGGGTCTTCGTCGACCGAAGCCAGACGAAACGGCGGCGAGGGCAACCCGGCGTCCGCGAGGCGGGTGCGAAACAGGTGCTTGTCGCGGGTGGCAACGACCGCGTCGATCTCGTTGTGGGGCAGCCCCAGGGCTTCGGACGCGGACGCGGCCAGCATCGCCGGCGCGTCGTCGACGGCAACGATGGCATCCAGCGGGCGCAGGCCGGCATAGCGGACGATCTGCCGACAGCCGCGCTCGAGGTTGCGGAAATTGAGCGCCAGGGTCCGACCCTTGGCGTGACGTTCGAGGACCGAGCGGCGGTTCGATCCGACGACCACGTTGACCTCCAGCCGCCGGGCGGCGGCGAGGAAGTCGGCGGTGCGGTATGAAGTGGTCGGAACCAGCAGCAGCAGCCGCTTCAATGGGTCAGGCCCAGGGGCTCTGGCTCTCGCTGCCCTTGCTCGGCTGGTAGTACGGATTCGTGCCGTCGGCGTGGTCGGTCACGTCAAGCACCTCTTCGATCCCCGGAAACTTGTCGAGAATCGCCGTCTCGATCCCGTGCTTGAGGGTGACATCCGCCATGCCGCATCCCTGGCAGCCACCCTCGAGCCGGACATAGGCACGGCTGTCCTTGACGTCCACCAGGGCGACGTGGCCGCCATGGGCGGCGACGGACGGATTGATCTCGTCGTCGAGCAGCGCCTGGATCGCCTGCGCCGTCGGCGTGTCGAGCCCGGCTTCCTTGGCCTTGGCCTGCCGGGCCGGATCGGGAGCGGGCGCGACGAACCGCACCTGCTCGACCTCGGGCACGTAGTGGCGCAGCATGTTCTCGATGCCGTTGCGGAAGGTGGCGTTCGTGGCGGGCTGCCCGCCGAGCTCGACGGTCGCCGTGCCGGCCACGAAGTCGCGCAGCGCGATGGTGCCGCGCGCGCCCTCCACCGCCGGCCGGATGCGGGATTCGATCAGCTCGCGCACCGCCACCGTCAGCGCGTCCCCGGTCTGGCCCGGCGCCGCCATCACGGGGCGGCCGGCGACGAAGTGCTCCATGATGACGCCGAGCACCGCCGGCTTCAGCACCTGCCAGTCGGTGCCGTCGTCCTTGGTGATGGTGACGAAGTCAGCGCCGAGCGCCACGCGCGTCACGGCGGGAATGGCGAACAGCCGCTCGGCGAGCGGCGAAGCACCCGCGTCCGTCGCGCTGGCGAACTCGACGCTGCCTTCGCCCAGCACGTCGCGGCCGGGCAGGAACTTGAGCGCGGCCGGGTTGGCCGTGGCTTCGGTCTGGATGAACATGAGCGCCTCCGCGGGCGGCCAGGGGTTAGCTTCAACGTGGGCCACCAGGCCCGTCGGTTCAACACCATACTCCGTAGGGCTTTTCGAGGCGGGGCTTCATAGCGCCGGCGGCGGCGGAATTCCGGCCAGGATGTCCCCGGAAATCTCGCGCACCAGCTTGAGCAGGATGGCGTCGGCGAAGTCCTCGAAGTCGTCGGCGGTCATCAGGAACGCGCCTTGCCCGCCGATCACGTACTTGGCGTAGTGCAGATCGACGTTGGGCTCCTCGTTCAGGATGGCGAGCCCGTTGATGGTGATGCCCGCGGCGACCGCCTCGTCGCGCGAGGCGAAGCCCCAGCGGCCGTGGTTGTTGCGCCCATCGCCGGACACGTCGATGGCATGCCGCCGGCCGTCGAAATCGTTGACGACGAACATCGCCGTCGCGAAGTCGATCGCGCCGCTGATCGAGGTGCCGCCGTTTTCGATCAGGCGGGGCGTGGTCTCGAGCGCGTCGGCCATGGCGAGCGCGCTGTCCGGGCCGTCGATCTTGCGCCAGTCGATCGCCAGTTCCTGGCGCTCGGCCGATGCCCACTGCAGCACGGCGACCGCTATCCCGCCTTCGCCCGCCGCTTCGAGCGCCCGGTGCAGCAGCGGGTTGCGGAAGGCCCGCGCGATGCCGGCCATCTGCAGCGCGTATTCGTCGTAACTCACGCTCGACGAGGTGTCGACCGCCAGCACCAGCTCGAGATCGACGTATTCCGCGCGCGCCGGCGCGGCCCACAACAAGGCTGCCGCGACGGCACACACCCCGGCCATGACGGTGTCAAGGGTTCGCACGAGCGGAAGATTAGCGCGCGTGGGCGCGGTTCGAAAGCTCGGTCAGGTCAGACGTGCCACGAGGTGCAGGCGCACGTAGTCGACCGACCAGACGCCGTCGGCTGCCCGCAGCGCCGGGGCCGCGCGCGCGGCGACGGCGTCCTTGAACGGGACACGTTCGGGCACGGGCACCATGGCGAGGAACGCGCCGGCGAACACGTCGAGCCAGTCGGCCAGGTGTCCGCCGAGCGGCGTCGGGCGCGGGATCAGGCCGATCGCGTCGATGACGAAGCCCACGTCAGCGAGCAGCGCGCCGAAGGCACGATCGGTCGGGAACGTCCACGGGTCGCACCCGGCGGCATCGATGTCGCGCCGGGCAAGCTCGGCGTGGAGTGCTTCGCGGATCGCCTGGACGTTGCCGTCGCCACCGAATTCGGCGACGAACCGGCCCCGTGGCCTGAGCGCCCGGCGCACCCCGGCGACGACCGCCGCCTGGCGCGGCATCCAGTGGATCGCGGCGTTGGAGAACACGGCGTCGAACTCGGCGTCGAACGCCAGGTCCTGGCCGTCGGCCAGCCGGGCATCCAGGCCGCGCCGGCGCGCGGCCGCGACCATGCTCGGGCTGGCGTCGACGCCGACGACGTCAGCGCCCCGCCGAGCGAGCTCCTGAGTCAGCGCGCCGTCGCCACAGCCGAGATCGAGTACCCGCTCGCCCGGCCGCGGCGCCAGCAGGTCGACCAGGGGGACGCCGAGGTCGCTGACGAAGCGGGCGGTTCGGGCATAGGCGTCGGCGTCCCAGGACTGGCCCGCGGTTCCGGTCACGACCTGCGTCCGCGATCGGCCAGCGCCCTCATCAGACGCGCACGACCTTTCCGGGGTTCATGATGTTGTCGGGATCGAGCGTCTTCTTGATCGCGCGCATGACAGCCACCGCCTCGCCCGCCTCGGCGGTCAGGAAGTCGATCTTGCCGTAGCCGATGCCGTGCTCGCCGGTGCAGGTGCCGCCCATGGCCAGCGCGCGCTGGACCATGCGGTCGTTGATGCGCTTGGCCTCGGCCATCTCGGCCGGATCGTCCGGGTCGATCAGGAACGCCAGGTGGAAGTTGCCGTCGCCGACGTGCCCGACCATGGGCGCGACGATGGGCGAGGACGCGAGATCCTGCTTGGTCTCGACGATGCAATCCGCCAGGCGCGAGATCGGCACGCACACGTCGGTCGCCCAGCCCTTGACGCCGGGGCGCAGCGCGAGCGCCGCGTAGTAGGCGTTGTGACGCGCCTGCCACAGCCTGGCGCGGTCCTCCTCGTGGGTCGCCCAGCGGAAGTCCGCGCCGGAGAAGTCGCGCGCGATCGCCTGGGCCTGCTCGGCCTGTTCGACGACGCCGGCCTTGGTGCCGTGGAACTCGAAGAACAGCGTCGGCGCCGCCGGGTAATCGAGCTTGGAATAGCGGATGACGGCGTCCATCTGCACCTCGTCGAGGAACTCGATGCGCGCCACGGGGATGCCGCTCTGGATGGTCAGGATCACCGCGTTGATCGCGTCCGCCACCGTGGGGAACGAGCACACGGCGGCGCTCATCGCGTCGGGCACGCCGTAGAGCCGGAGCGTCGCCTCGGTGATGACGCCGAGCGTACCTTCCGAGCCGACGAACAAGCGCGTCAGGTCGTAACCGGCGGCCGACTTCCGGGCCTGCCCGCCGGTGCGCACCACTCGCCCGTCGGCCAGCACCACGGTCAGCCCCAGCACGTTCTCGCGCATGGTGCCGTAGCGCACCGCGTTGGTGCCCGAGGCGCGCGTCGCGGCCATGCCGCCGAGCGAGGCGTCGGCGCCGGGGTCGATCGGGAAGAACAGGCCGCGATCGCGCACCGCGGCGTTGAGCCGCTTGCGGGTGACCCCGGCCTCGACCGTCGCGTTCATGTCCTCGGCGCGCACGGCGACGATGCGGTCGAGCCCCGCGAGGTCGATCGAGACCCCGCCCTCGAGCGCCACCGTGCCGCCTTCGAGCCCGGTGCCCGTGCCGAACGGGATGACCGGCAGACGATGGCCGGCCGCGATGCGCACAATCGCCGCGACCTCGTCGGTCGAGCGCGGGAACACGACCACGTCGGGGGCGCGGGTCGGGTGGTAGGACTCGCCGTGCCCGTGCTGGTCGCGGACCGCGGGCGCGGTCGATAGCCGATCGCCGAGGAGCGCGGCGAGCTGCTCGATCGCGCGGGGCAGGGCAGGCCGGGTCGCGGCTAACATGGGCGATTCTCGGCTTGAAAACGTCGGTTCGGGGCCGTTTGCGCGGGCCTCGGCGCATCTTAGGGAACCCGCCCGGGCGTGTCGATGCCGGCAACCTTTCGTTAATCCTAACAAAAGCATTCGTTAAGGCCGACGCCCCAAAGTTGCGGCAAGGCGCGGGGGTTCACGCGGGACGCCGAGCCGGGGGACGTCGACATGGCTTACGTGCTCAAGGAGCAGGCCGAACTCGAGAGGCTGCTGGTCGAGGCGCCGATACACGCCGCGCCCTTGCACGCCGCGCCCTTGCACGCCGCGCCCGGGCGCCCGCTGCCGGCCACCCTGCTCGGCGACGACCCCGAGGCCTACAGCTTCCTGCTGCTGGTGCGTTTCGCCCTGGTCAACGTCGTCGGCTTCGCGCTCGCCGGCGCCTTCTTCCTGGCCGGCTGGGGCGAAGACATCGTGCTCGGCGACACGACGGGGATTACCCAAACCATCGTCGCGGTGTTCCTGGGCGGCCTCGTGCTGTGCACGATCAAGGTCTGGCGCGCGAGCCGGGAGATCAACGCGGCGCGCACCGGCGCGGCGCCGAACACGAAGGTCGGCGCCTATCTGCACGCGATCGAGGGCGCCGACGCCGGCAGCCGCGCGCTGATCGCGGGCTCGTTCCGCCTCAAGCTGACCTCGCGCATCACCGTGATCCGCCAGTTCGCCACGAGCCTCGTCCTGCTCGGCCTGATCGGCACGGTGGTCGGGTTCATCATCGCGCTTTCGGGCGTCGACCCGGCGGTGGCGGCGGAAGGCAGCGCGATATCGCCGATGATCGCCCGCCTGATCGAGGGCATGGCGATCGCGCTCAACACCACGCTGGTCGGCTCGGTGCTCAACATCTGGCTCACGGTGAATTACCAGCTTCTGGCGACCGGAACGGCGAACCTGGTCGCCGCCGCGATCGCCCTAGGGGAAGCCCGTGCCCGGACTTGATCCCTTCGAAGCCAGCGACGACGAATCCACGGTGTTCCGTGACGTCGTGATGCTGGCGCTCGCCGGGTTCGTGTCCCTGGTGCTGCTGATGCTGCCCCACATCAACCCCAAGGCCGAAGCGGCCGCCGACCAGAGCGAGCCGCCGGGCAACGTCATCGTCGAGGTCCGTTGGCCCGACTCGATCGGCAGCGACGTCGACCTGTGGGTCCAGGCCCCGGGGGACGTGCCGGTCGGCTATTCGAACAAGGGCGGCGCCCTGTTCAACCTGCTGCGCGACGACCTCGGCGACGTCATGGACGCCACCGGGCTCAACTACGAGATCGCCTACAGCCGCGGGCTCGCGCCCGGCGAATACACGGTCAACCTGCACCTCTACCGCGATTCCGCGCATGTCGTGCCGATTCCGGTGACCGTCGTGGTATCGGCCAAGGGCGACCAGGACGTATCCGCGCGCCAGCTCCTGAGCACCAGGATCGAGCTCACGCGCGAGGGCGAGGAATTGACGGCGTTGCGCTTCCGGCTCGACGCAGCCGGCAACCTGGAACAGGGCAGCGTCCACAGCCTTTACAAGCCGCTGCGCGAATTCGGGAAAACCTGACGTGGACGACCTCACGCACCTGTTCGCCGTGTCCCTGGCCATCGCCGCAATTCTGGCCGCGATCGCCATCGCGGCGCCGCGCCGGGCGTGGGTCCGGCTGACCGCGCTGGCCACCGCCATGCTGTTCGTGCCCGTGGGCTACGTCGCGCTGACTGGCCTGCTGAGCCGGCCCAAGCCGGTCGGGCTCGAGTGGGCGCGCGAAGCCACGCGCGAAGCGACGGTGCTGGGCGCCAGCATCGCCGAGGATCGCGGCATCTACGTCTGGCTGCAATTTTCCGGCTCGGTCGAACCGCGCGCCTACGAGTTCGCCTGGGACCGCGACCTGGCCGTGGAGCTCCAGGAGGCACTGCGCGAGGCCGAGCGCAACGGCACCGGCGTGGTCATGACCCTGCCGTTCGAGCCCAGCCTGGACGCGCGGGAGCCGCGCTTCCACGCGCTGCCCCAGCCCGCGCTGCCGCCCAAGGACGGCGGGCGGGCGCCCGAAAACTACCGGCAGCCGGGACAGTCGGCATGACCGCGGGCCAGGGACGGGACGCCATGGCGGCGCTGGACCAGCACGGACTCCTGCGCGCGGTCGAGACGGCGCCGGTCCGCAGCCGCGCCGACGACGTCACGCCTTCGGCCCGCGACCACGGTCAGTTCAGCGGACACGAAATGGTCATCCGTTGGCGCGACGCGCCTTCGGGGCTCAACGCCATCGTGGCCGTGCATGACCGCAGCATCGGCCCGGCGGTCGCGCCGGTTCGCATGGCGCCTTTCCGCAGCCACGGGCGGGCGGTGGGCGACGCGCTGACGCGCTCCGCGATCATGACCGAGCGCGCGATGCTCACCGGCTGCGGCGTTGGCGGCGGCGCGGTCTCGATCATCGGCAACCCACGCACGGTGCGGACGCCGGCGCTGTTCCGCGCGCTTGGCCGGCTCGCGGATCGGCTCAACGGCGGCGTCCTGCTGCTGCCGGACGCCGGACTCGACCCCTACGACCTCGACTTCGCCGCCATGGAGACCCCGTTCGTCCTTGGCGCCTCGCCGGGCGGCGGGGGCGATCTGAGCGTCGCCACGGCCTACGGGGCCTACACGGCGCTCGTCGCCGCGGTGCGCGCCCGGCTCGGGTGTCGCGACCTGCGCGGCCTGTCGGTCGCCGTGCAGGGCGTCGGCCGGGTCGGGTATGCGCTGTGCGCCCTGGTCGCGCGCGACGAGGCGCACCTCCTGGTCGCCGACGTCGACGCCGAGGCCGCCATGCGCGCCGCCCACGACCATGGCGCGGCGATCGTCGTGCCCGCGGCGCTGCCGCGCGTGCGCGCCGACGTGTTCGTCGCCTGCGCCGGGCCCGGATCGATCCACGCCGACAACGTCGACGAGATCGGCGCGCGCCTCGTGATCGCGGTCGCCGACGGCACGCTGGCCGCGCCGCATCTGGCGGAACATCTGGCCGAGCGCGGCATCGACTACGTGCCCGAGAGCATCGCCGGCGCCGGGGGCCTGCTCAACGCGCTCTGCGAGCTCGACCGCGCGGGCTACGACCACGACCGGGCGTTCGCCCGGGTCCGGGCCCTGGCCGAGACCACGGCCGGCGTGCTCGACTCCGCCGCGCGCCAGGGCATCACCCCAACCGCTGCCGCGGCCTCGTTCACGGCCGCGATCGCAGGCCAGAGCCGCCGGCGGCTCAGGCTCGCCGCCATGACTCCGGCCTGGGCGCACGCCTGAGGATCGGCCGATCCGGCGTTGTCCGCCCGCGAGGGCGTGATTAGGATGCGCCCCTCGCCATCGGCACGGGGGCATCAGTGAAGGTCGCGTTCATCGGGCTCGGGGTCATGGGTTTTCCCATGGCCGGGCATCTGGCCGCGAACGGCCATCAGGTCACCGTCTACAACCGCAACCCGGCGCGCGCCGAGGCCTGGCTCGCCAAGCACAAGGGGCTCGGCGCGCCAACGCCCGCGGAAGCGGCCGCCGGAGCGGCGCTCGTGCTCGCCTGCGTCGGCAACGACAACGACGTGCGCGCGGTGACCGCTGGGCCGGGCGGCGCCTTCGCCGGCATGGACCGTGGCGCGATCTTCGTCGACCACACCACCGCGTCCGCCCAGGTGGCGCGCGAGCTTGGCGGCGTGGCGCGCGAACGCGGGCTCGGGTTCCTCGACGCCCCGGTATCCGGCGGCCAGGCGGGCGCCGAGAACGGCAAGCTCACGATCATGGTGGGCGGCGAGGCGGCGAGCTTCGAACGGGCGAAGCCGGCCATGGCCTGCTACGGCCGGGCGGTGACGCTGATGGGTCCGCTGGGCAGCGGGCAACTCACCAAGATGGTCAACCAGATCTGCATCGCCGGGCTGGTCCAGGGCTTGGCCGAGGGACTGGCCTTCGCCAAGAAGTCCGGGCTCGACGGCGATCTGGTCGCCGAGGTGATCGGCAAGGGCGCGGCGCAGTCCTGGCAGATGGACAACCGGGCCAAGACGATGCTGCGCGACGAGTTCAAATTTGGCTTCGCCGTCGATTGGATGCGCAAGGACCTGGGGATATGCATCGACGAGGCGCGCCGCAACGGGGCACTCCTGCCCGTGGCCGCGCTGGTCGACCAGTTCTACGCCGAGATTCAAGCCGCGGGCGGCGGCCGGATGGACACATCGAGCCTGATGCGCCGCCTGACCCGGACCGGGTAAGCCACATCGGCGGCCCCGGTTCCGCGCTTGCCGCGCCGGCAGGGGCCCGGCTTAAGGCTCGGTTAAGCTAACTTGGCCATGGTGACTCGGCGGATCGGGTCGCGCGCGCGGCCCGGAAGCTCAGGGCTGGCCAGGATCGACCCATGCTCGCGATCGGCGGATTGGTGTTTCTGTTCGTCACCGTGTTCGGGGGCTACATCCTCTCGGGCGGGGCGATGGAGCCGATCCTCCACGCCTTGCCGTTCGAAGGCATCATGATCGGCGGCGCGGCGACCTCGGCGGCGGTCATCGCCAACAACCTGAGCGTCATCAAGGCCACCGCCAAGAGCCTCGGCTCGTTCGTCAAGGGGCCGAAGTGGCGCAAGGACGATTACCGCGATCTGCTGTGCCTGCTGTTCGTGCTGACCAAGACGATCAAGACCAAGGGCATGATGGTGCTCGAGACGCACATCGAGAATCCTCACGAAAGCACCCTGTTCGCTCGCTTTCCCAGGATCCAGCACGATCACTTCGCGATCCCGTTCATCTGCGACACGCTGCGCATGGTCAGCATGAACCTGGAAGACCCGCACCAGGTGCTCGACCACATGGAGAAGCAGATCGAGAAGCACCACCACGAGGCCCTGGCGCCCAGCCGCGTGTTTCAGTTCATGGCCGAAAGCCTGCCCGCGCTCGGCATCGTCGCGGCGGTGCTCGGCGTCATCAAGACGATGGCCTCGATCCTCGAGCCGCCCGAGGTGCTCGGCGCGATGATCGGCGGCGCGCTGACCGGCACGTTCCTCGGCGTGTTCCTGTCCTACGGCATCGCCGGGCCGCTGGCGGCCAGGCTCAAGGGCATCGTCGACGAGGACGGCGCCTTCTACAAGATCATCCAGGACACCCTGGTCGCCCACTTGCACGGCAACGCCGCCCAGATCTCGGTCGAGATCGGGCGCGGCAGCGTGCCGAACGCGGCGCAGCCGAGTTTCCTCGAGCTCGAAGAGACGATCCAGAACCTGCCGGCCGACATGGCGGCGTAGGCGCGCGGTTCAGGCCAGCTTCGCGCCCCACGCGGCGACGCGCGCCACCAGGTGCGCCATGTCGTCCGCGTCGTTGGCGAAGTGCATGATGCAGGCGCGGATGGCCAGCCGGCCCTTGAACCGCGTGCTCTGGATATAGACCTGGCCTTCGTCGTTGAGCGCCGCGACGATGCGGCCGTTGAGCGCGTCGAGCGCCGCCTCGTCGGCCAGGCCGTCGGGGCGGTAGCGGAAACACACGATCGAGAGCGTCACCGGCGCCAGCACCTCCATGTCGTTGCGCTCGGCGACGCGGGCCGCGAGCTCGCGCGCGAGCGCGTTGTGGCTGGCGACCATGCGGCGGACGCCGGCGCGCCCCATGTGAGCGAGCGTGGCGTAGAGCTTCACGGCCCTGAGCTGGTTGGTCAGGGTGAAGGCGTACTCCATGGTCCAGCGCGGGTTGTCCGGGTCGGGCACCTTGGCGCTGTCGAGGTAGGGCGGCACCAGGGTGTAGGCGGCGCGCTGGGTCTCGCCGTCGCGCACCAGGACCGCGCCGCAGCCGATCGGCACCGACAGCCATTTGTGCGGGTCGAGCGCGACCGAATCGGCGCGCTCCAGCCCGGCGTAACGCGGCGCCACGGCCGGATCGACCCGGCCGAACGCGCCGTAGGCGCCGTCGACGTGCAACCACAGACCTTCCGCGGCGCACAGGTCCGCCAGCGCGTCGAGCGGGTCGATCGCGCCGGTGTTGACCGTTCCGGCCGAGGCGACGACGCACGCGGGACGCCGGCCGGCCGCGCGGTCGGCGGCGATGGCGCGCGCGAGCTCCGCGACCGGCAGGCGGCCTTCCGCGTCGCTCGGGATCGAGCGCAGGTTGTCGGTGCCGATGCCGAGCAGCTCGATCGACTTGCGGACGCACGAATGGGCCTCGTCGGAGGCGTAGAAGATCAGAGGCTCGTGACCGGCTTGCAGGCCGTGCTCGCGCACGTTCCAGCCGGCGGCGCGGGCCGCCGCGAAGCGGGCGATGCCCAATGCGGTCAGGTTCGCCATGGAACCCCCGGCGTCCAGGAGCCCGATGGTGCCCTCGGTCGGGTAGCCGATCAGCAGGGCGAGCCAGCGGGTCATCGCCTTGAGCAGGAACCGGCCCGCGTGCTCGGCGCCGTCGGCCGAGGGGTCCATGGTCATGGCCAGGGCGTCGGCCAGCACCGCGATCGGCGCCGGCGGCGAATTGACCCAGGCGTAGAAGCGCGGATGACCGTTGCCCATCGGCCAGGGCAGCACCTCGGCGCCGATGAAGTCGATGATGGCGCGCGGGTCCTGACCCTGCTCGGGAAGCTCGAGATCGAGCAGACGACGGCGCAGCTCGCGCGGCACCACCCGATTGACCGGGCGATCGGCGATGCCCTCCAGGTGGTCCGCCGCGAGCGCGATCACGCGTGCGCCCAGCGCCTCGAACGCGGCGCGGTCGAGCCCCGGCGGAGGGTCGTTCCGGTTCATGCGTCCCCGTCGGGCTGGTCGAGCCTATGGCCTTCGAGCTGGGCGTCGGCCTGGTCATGGCGCGCCGATTCGAGCTTCCGCTCGGCCTTGGGCCGGCCGTGGCGGGCGCGCTGGGCGTCGGCGTGCCCCGCCGCCTGGTCCCGCGACTTGCGCTTGCGCGCGCGCCTGAGGTTGACGATCTCGGCCATCGGGCTCTCCCTCAATCGATCGCCTTGGCGTGCGCGGGGGCCAGAACCACGCCAGCCACGTGGCTGGCGACGGCGAGCACCGTCAGGACCAGGATGGCCAGCAGCACCGGCAGCGTGCCGCCAGGAGCGATCACGCCGCCAAGGTACGACGCCGGCGCGCCCAAGGCCATGGTCAGGAAGCCGGCCAGACCCGCAGCCGCGCCGACCCGCGTCGGATCGACGCTGACCGCCCCGACGGTGCCGTTGGGAATGCAGAACCCCTGGCCGATCGACGCCACCCCGACCGGCGCGAACAGGCCGAACGGCCCGTCCCAGCCGGCGAGCGCGAGCCCGATGCCGCCCGCCATCCCGACGATCTGGATGGTCAGCCCGAGCCCGATCATGCGATCGACGCCGAGGCGCTGCGAGATGCGCCCGGCCACCAGGTTGCCGAACGCGTAGCAGCCCCCGACCACGATGAAGTACGGCCCCATGGCCTCGGGCGTGTAGCCGAAGGTCTCGAGCATGAGGTACGGGGCGGCGGCCAGGAACGTCATGTAGACGGCGAAGCCCATCGCGACCTGGAACGCGTAGCCGCAGAACACCCTGCGCCGCAACAACGCGACGAAGCCGAGCGTCATGGCGCCGACACCGGCGAAGACGCTGCGCGCGTGGTGGGTCTCGGCCAGGGTGACGACGGTCGCGGCCACGGTGGCGAGCCCGACCGCGAGCAGCACGGCGAACGAGGCGCGCCAGCCGAACCAGGCGTCGAGATAGCCGCCGATGGTCGGCGCCAGCATGGGCGCCAGCACCATGCCGACGGTGACGTAGGCCAGCATGCTGGCGGCGCGCTCGCGCGCGTAGACATCGCGCAGGATCGTGCGCGCCATGACCAGGCCTGCGCAGCCCCCGATAGCTTGCACCACGCGGCCGGCGACCAGAGCCTCGATCGAGGGCGCGAGCAGGCAGAACAGGCTGCCCGCCGTGAACACCCCGAGCCCCGCGATCATCACCGGCCGGCGGCCGAAACGGTCGGACATCGGCCCCCACACGAGCTGGCCCGCGCCGATGCCGATCAGATAGAGCGTGAGAGTGAGCTGGACGGTCGCGTAGTCGGTGGCGAAGTCGCGCGCCAGCCCCGGCATCGACGGGATGAAGATGTTGATGGTCAGCGGCCCGAGCGAGGTCGCCGCGATCAGCAGCAGCAGCGGCGGCCGAAGGGGCGGGGGCGGAAGCGTCAAGGCCGGTCGACCTTCGGGCACGGACACAGGCGCCGCTCATACACCTTCGGCCGGATCGCGCCAACCCAGCACGGTTTCCTCGATCGGCCGGCCTGCGTGCTTGAACGCGACGGCACGGCCGATCGTTACTGCGCCCAGCCGGCGGTAGAGCGCGAGCGCGCGATTGTTGAAGGTGAAGGCCTCGACCGCCACCGGCGCGAGTCCGGCCGCCGCGAGGCGTGCCCGGGCCTGGCCGATGAGCGCCGTGCCCAGGCCACGGCCGCGGAACGGAGCCAGCAGGTAAAGCGCGTCGATCATGCCGCGCCAGCCGGGCAGCGACCCGTCGTAGGGGCCGCAGCGCACGAGGCCCGCGTCCTCGCCGGCGATCATGACGATCTGCGTGACGCGCGCGGGCGGATCGGCCTCGAGCACGGCGCGCCATGCCGCGACGCTGTGGTCGGGGTGCCGTTCGAGGTCGTCGAGCAGGTCCTGGGGCAGGTAGCCGGCATAGCTGTCGCGCCAGCACGCGATCTTGATGGCGGAGAGGAGCCCCGCGTCGTCCGGCCGCGCGCGGCGGAGCGTGCAGCCATCCGGCAGCGGTACGGTCGCTACCACGCCGCCACGAGGCCCACGAACGAGTAAAGTACCAGCAGCGCCAGGACGATCATGCCGATCCGGCGGATCAGGTGGTCGCGGTCGCTGACGGGCTCGGCATCGGCCGCGCCGAACATTCCACCCGAGAACGAGCCGAGGAAGGCATAGCACGCGACGACGAGACCCGTCGCCAATATGATCCAGAACCATTGGGGCATGTCATCGATCCCTGGCGCGTTCCGCATGCTATGGCCTCCGCACCCGGTGGTCGTGGTCAGCTCGCGACGTCGTCCCACGCCCGCAGGCGTAGAGTGCCGCATCGTGAGGGCAATGGGAGGACGGTCATGGCGGGAAGCGACGACGGAGTCGAAGCCATGAAGATGCCGCGTTACAACATCAACGTCTTCTGGTCGGCCGACGACGGTTGCTGGATCGCCGACGTTCCCGACCTCGGGACGTGCTCCGCCTTTGGCGCGACTCGAGCGGAGGCGCTAGCGGAGGTCGAGCGGGCCATGACCGCGTGGCTCGAAGTCGCGCGCGAGGATGGCAAGCCGATTCCGAGGCCGCGCTACCGACCCGCCATCTACGCGGCCGGATAGCGGCCCGCGGCGCGGGCCAACGCGAATCATCGAGGCAAAGATGAAGGGGCCGCGCGGTGAAGCGCGGCCCCATGACGAGGTTCGGAAGTTCGGCCGGACCTAGAAGTCCATGTCGCCCATGCCGCCCGGCGACCCGCCGGCGGACATCGACGAATCCTTCTTCGGCCGCTCGGCGACCATGGCTTCGGTCGTGATCAGGAGCCCGGCCACCGAGGCCGCGTCCTGCAACGCGATGCGGACCACCTTGGTCGGGTCGACGATGCCGGCCTTCACCATGTCGGTGTACTTCTCGTTCTGGGCGTCGAAGCCGTAATTGGTGTCCTTGCCTTCCAGCAGCTTGCCGGCGACCACGGCGCCGTCGACGCCGGAGTTCTCGGCGATTTGCCGTACCGGGGCCTGGATCGCCCGCCGGATCACGTCGACGCCGGCGCGCTGATCGTCGTTGGCCGGCTGGAGCTTCGAAAGCACCCGGGTCGCGTAGAGCAGCGCGGAACCGCCGCCGGCGACGATGCCTTCCTCGACCGCCGCGCGGGTCGCGTTGAGCGCGTCCTCGACCAGGTCCTTGCGCTCCTTCACCTCGATCTCGGTGTCGCCACCGACCTTGATGATGGCCACGCCGCCGGCCAGCTTGGCCAGCCGCTCCTGCAGCTTCTCGCGGTCGTAGTCCGAGGTCGTCTCCTCGATCTGCGCCCGGATTTGCGTGCAACGGCCCTCGATGTCGGCCTTCTTGCCGACGCCGCCGACGATCGTCGTGTTCTCCTTGGCGACCTCGATTTTCTTGCACCGACCGAGCATGTCGAGGGTGACGTTCTCGAGCTTGATGCCGAGGTCCTCGCTGATCACCTGGCCGCCGGTCAGGATCGCGATGTCCTCGAGCATCGCCTTGCGGCGATCACCGAAACCAGGAGCCTTCACCGCCGCGACCTTGAGCCCGCCGCGCAGCTTGTTGACCACCAGGGTCGCCAGGGCCTCGCCCTCGACGTCCTCGGCGATCACCACCAGCGGCTTGCCCGATTGAACCACGGATTCGAGCAGCGGCAGGATCGCCTGCAAACCGCTGAGCTTCTTCTCGTGGATCAGGATGTACGGGCTTTCGAGCTCCGTGATCATCTTCTCGGCGTTGGTGATGAAGTACGGCGAGATGTAGCCGCGATCGAACTGCATGCCCTCGACGACCTCGAGTTCGGTTTCGATGCCCTTGGCTTCCTCGACCGTGATGACGCCTTCCTTGCCGACCTTCTGCATCGCCTTGGCGATCATGTCGCCGACGGTGCGATCGCCGTTGGCCGCGACGGTGCCGACCTGGGCGATCTCCTCCTCGGTCGAGATCTTCTTCGAGCGCTTCTTGACGTCGCTGACAACGGCCGCGACCGCCAGGTCGACGCCGCGCTTGACGTCCATCGGGTTCATGCCGGCGGCCACCGCCTTGACCCCCTCGCGCACGATGACCTGCGCCAGAATGGTTGCCGTCGTGGTGCCGTCGCCGGCGGTGTCGTTGGTCTTGCTCGCGACCTCGCGCACCATCTGCGCGCCCATGTTCTCGAACTTGTCGGCGAGCTCGATTTCCTTGGCGACGGTCACGCCGTCCTTGGTGATGCGGGGGGCGCCGAACGACTTGTCGAGCACCACGCAGCGGCCCTTGGGGCCGAGCGTGATCTTGACCGCGTCGGCGAGCGTGTCGATGCCGCGCAACATGCGCGCGCGCGCGTCGCCCCCGAACCGGACTTCTTTCGCAGCCATGTGACTGTTCTCCTCGTTACCTGGATGTGCTGACGTTGTTGGGGGCCGGATCAGGCCGCCTTCTTCTTGGACTTGGCGGTGGTGATCACGCCCATGATGTCGCTCTCCTTCATGATGAGATACTCCTCACCATTGAGCTTGACCTCGGTGCCCGACCACTTGCCGAACAGAATCTGATCGCCTTCCTTGACGTCGGGTACGATCAGGTTGCCGCGCTCGTCGCGCGCGCCTGGCCCGACGGCAACGACCTCGCCCTGCATCGGCTTTTCCTTGGCGGTGTCGGGAATGATGATGCCGCCCGTGGAACGATCGTCCTCGTCGACGCGGCGAACCACGACTCGGTCATGCAAAGGCTTGAAATGCATAAGCTTTTCCTCCCAGGGATGGGTTTGGAGACCGCTAGACGGTCACTTGACGGGGCGCCTGTTAGCACTCTCCGCCGTTGAGTGCTAAGGACGTAAGGCTTCGGCCTCTCCCTGTCAAGGGGGCCGGGAAACGATCCACCCGGTGAGGGCCTTGAGCGGCGCTTCGCGCCAGGGCTATCGGCAGCAGCACTTCGCGCCGAGTGCCAATCTGCATCCCAAGAATGCGCTAACTCTTTTTCCGGACAATGGATCGTTGCATGTTGTTCGCGTGGTTAAGCGCCGTGGGGCGCCGCGCCCCGTGGTGCCGGACGAGGAGGTGCCATGACCCGAGACTTCGCGCTCCAAATCGAAGGCTATCGCCTGACCACGGCGGAGATCCTCTACCACCTGCCCGATCATCCATCGCTGCTGCAGACCTTTGTCTGGCAGGCGCTGGACCTGGCGCCGGCGTTTCCCGTCCTGCACGAGTTCCTGGATTACTGGCGGCGCAACCTGGAGGGGCGGTTGCACTCGGTCCGCGTCGCCCACGTGCCCCTGGTGCGGCCCGCCCGTGTGCGCCACGTCGAGGCGCTCTTGCGCATCCACTAGAACGCCGGGTTCCTTGCCGCCTTCACGGCCATCGGTGATAGCGTAGCCGCCGCTTCGCGGGGGCAGGGATGGCCGATGTTGCCGCATGGCTCGGCGAGTTGGGTCTCGCCAAGTATGCCCAGGCCTTCGCCGATAACGAGGTCGACGGCGACGCGCTGCGCCATCTGACCGACGACGACCTGAAGGACATGGGCCTGCCGCTCGGCCCGCGCCGCAAGATCCTGGCGGCGCTCGGCGACCTCGCATCGGCCCGGGCGGCGCCCGCCGCCGCCGGGGAAACCGCGGCAGCCGAGGCCGACGCGATGTCGGCCCAAGCGGAGCACCGGCAACTCACCGTGATGTTCGTCGATCTGGTCGGATCGACGGAGCTTTCGCAGAAACTGGACCCGGAGGAACTGCG
>CAZGYG010000012.1:29219-31989 GCA_964530335.1 uncultured Rhodospirillaceae bacterium
TCGATCTGGTCGGATCGACGGAGCTTTCGCAGAAACTGGACCCGGAGGAACTGCGCGACCTGTCGCGCGGCTACGGCGACGTCGTAAGCATGGAGGTCGCCCGCTTCGGCGGCCATGTGGCCAAGTACATGGGCGACGGCGTGCTGGTCTACTTCGGCTATCCCCAGGCCCACGAGGACGATGCGGTCCGCGCGATCTATGCCGGACTCGCGGTCGTCCGCGGCGTGAAGCGCTTGGGAAAGCAGGCGCTGGAGGCCCACGGCGGCCGTCTGCGGGCGCGGGTGGGCGTGGCCACGGGTCTGGTGGTGGTGGGTGATCTGGTGGGCGCCGAGGGTTCCGAGGTCGGCGCGGTGACGGGGGAGACGCCGAACCTGGCGTTCCGGCTCCAGGAATCGGCTGGCTCCGGCCGGGTGGTGGTGAGCGACCGTACGCGGCAGTTGGCCGGCGAGGCCTTCACCTACGAGGCACCGGAGGAGCGGACGCTCAAGGGTTTCCGCGAGCCGGTGCGATTGTGGCGGGTGATGGGCCCGAGCGGCGCCGAAAGCCGGTTCGAGGCCCTGCACGGCCGCTGGTTGACCCCGTTGGTGGGCCGCGAGCACGAGCTCGCGCTGCTGCACGAACGCTGGCGGCAAGCGAAGGACGGCGAAGGCCAGGTCGTGCTGCTCTCGGGCGAGGCCGGGATCGGCAAGTCGCGCATCACCGAGGCGCTGCGCGAGCGGATCATGGCGGACGATCACGGGCGCATCCGCCTGCAATGCTCGCCCTATCACACCAACAGTGCGCTCTACCCGGTGATCGAGCACCTGGAACGGGCCGCGGGGTTCACGCGCGACGATCCGCCGGGGGCGAAGCTCGACAAGATGGAGGCGGTGATCGTCGGGGCGGACTCGAACACGGCCGAGTTTGCCTCGCTGTTCGCCGCGCTGCTGTCGATCCCGGCCGGCGATCGCTACCCGTCGCTCGGCATGAGCCCGGAGCAACAGAAGGAGCGGACGCTGGCCGCGCTGGCCGAACAGGTCGGCGGGATCGCCGCGACTAGGCCGGTGCTTCTCGTCGTCGAGGACATCCATTGGGTCGATCCGACGACACTGGAGTTACTCGATCTCCTGGTCACGCGGATCGAGGGACTTCCGTCGCTCATGGTGATGACGACCCGGCCCGAGTTCGCCTCGCGCTGGCAGGGGCGCCCGCACGTCACGACCCTGTCACTCAATCGGTTGAGCCGCCGCCAGGGGGCCCTCATGGTCGACGGGGTCACCGGCGGCAAGGCGTTGCCGCCCGAGGTGCTCGAGCAGGTGGTGGCGCGAACGGACGGCGTGCCGCTGTTCGTCGAGGAATTGACGCGGATGGTGATCGAATCCGGTCTGCTCCGGGAGGAACCGGGCGGCTACGTTCTGGACGGCCCCTTGCCGCCGCTGGCGATCCCGGCGACGCTGCACGACAGCTTGATGGCCCGGCTCGACCGGTTGGCCCCGGCCAAGGAGGTCGCGCAGATCGCCGCGGTGATCGGGCGGACGTTCAGCCATGATCTGCTGGCCACCGTCGCGGCCAGGGACGAAAGCAAGCTCGACCACGCGCTGGGGCAACTGGTCGATGCCGGCTTGCTGTTCCGCCAAGGCGCCGCGCCGGCCGCGACCTACACGTTCAAGCACGCGCTGGTGCAGAGCGCGGCCTACGAGAGCCTGCTCAAGAGCCAGCGCCAGCGCTTCCATGCGGCCATCGCCGAAGCGCTGACGACCCGGTTCCCCAACATGATCGCAACGTCTCCCGAACTCGTCGCGCACCACTACGCCGAAGCGGGCCGGGCGGACCGGGCCGTGCCGTTGTGGATCACGGCGACGACGCAGGCCGCCGATCGCTCGGCCAACGCCGAGGCCGTGGCCCACGCGCGGCGCGGACTCGACGGCATCGGCGGCCTGCCGGCTGGGCCCGGACGCGATCGGGCGGAACTCGAGCTCCTGACGGAGCTCGGGTCGGCCTTGCGCATCGTCGACGGCTACGCGGCCCCCACCACCACCGCGGTCTACGACCGCGCCGCGGTTCTCATCGAACGAGTGGACGACCCGACGCTACGCTTTCGCACCCTCTACGGCCGTGCCCTCTTCCACGTCATCCAGGCCGATCATCGCCAGTGTCTCGACCTGGCGTTCCAGTTGGCCGAAACGGCGCGAGCGGCGGATGACGTGGAACTGCGGCTCCAGGCTCATAGGGTCGTCGGCATGGCGCATTTCTTCCGAGGGCTCGCGCCCGTGGTGCTGCGCGAGGCCGAGGCCGCGCGCGCCCTCTATGACCCGGTTCGGCATCGTACGCTCGCCAGCCGGTACAGCTTCGACCCTCTCGCGATCTGTCGGGTCTACGCTTCGTTGGCGTTGTGGCTTCTCGGTTATCCGGAACGTGCCGCCGCCGAGGGCCGTCACGCCCTGGAAGTCGCCCTCGCCACCGAGCACACCAATTCAATCGGCATGGTCCAGTCGTTCCAGGTTTTTCGCAAAGTGTTAGCCCAGGATTGGGAGGGAGTCGCGACGGACGTCCCCGCCGTCATCGACTTCAGCGCCCGCCATCGCTTGACGACGTGGATGCATTTCAATCGCGCACATCTGGGCATGGCACGGGCTCATCTCGGCGATGCCGATGGCGTCGGGGAGGCCGAGTCGGGCCTCGCCGAGTGGCAGGCCATGGGTAACCTGGTCGTCGCGACGCACATGAACGGCATGATGGCGGAGATTCGCGCCAAGGCTGGCGATTGGGACGAGAGCTTCCGGCGGCTCGA
>CAZGYG010000012.1:32089-47043 GCA_964530335.1 uncultured Rhodospirillaceae bacterium
TGGCGGAGATTCGCGCCAAGGCTGGCGATTGGGACGAGAGCTTCCGGCGGCTCGATCTGGCGTTCGCCACGGCCGACGCCGGCGGCGAGCATTACTGGCTGCCCGAGCTCCACCGCCAACGCGGCATGTTGTTGCTCGGGAGCGGACGGAGAGACGTAGCCGAGGCCGAAGCGTCGTTCGTCGCGGCACTGGAGACGGCGCGGGAGCAGGAGATGCGGTCGCTCGAGCTGCGCGCCGCGACGAGCCTCGGGCGGTTGTGGGCCGAGCGGGGCGAGCGGGCCCGCGCCCACGACCTGCTGGCCCCCGTCTACGGCTGGTTCACCGAGGGCTTCGGCACCCGCGACCTGATCGAGGCCAGGGACGTTATCGCTGCGCTATCCTGAGGTTCGTGCTCCGGACCACGCCGTAGGGTATTGCAACGGGCCATCCGATATCCGAAAATTGAAACCATCCCGAAACGCGAAGGACCGATCATGACGGCGACGGATGCGGCATTCTCGGGGTCGATCCCTCAGACCTATGACACCCACCTCGGGCCCCTGATCTTCGAGCCGTACGCCAGGGACCTCGGCGAGCGCGTGCGGCCCCTGCGGCCGGCCCGGCTCCTGGAGACCGCCGCCGGCACCGGAATCGTGACCCGCGAACTCGCCCGCGCCCTGCCGTCATCGGTCGCCATTGTCGCCACCGATCTGAACCAGGCGATGATCGACTTCGCGGCGGCGAAAACCACGGCTGGAAACATCGCTTGGCGCCAGGCCGATGCCCAGGTCCTTCCCTTCGGTGACGGCGAGTTCGACGTGGTCGTCTGCCAGTTCGGGGTGATGTTGTTTCCCGACAAGGTCGGCGCCTACCGCGAAGCCAGGCGGGTCCTGAAGCCGGGCGGGCGGTTCATCTTCAATGTCTGGGGCCGTATCGAAGACAACGAGATGGCCCTTATCGTCCACCGTACGGTCGCCGCGCTGTTCCCCGACGATCCGCCGGGTTTTCTCGCCCGTGCGCCGTACGGCTACCACGATGCCAACGTCATCCGGCGCGATGTCGCGGCCGCCGGATTCGCGTCCATCGAGATCGAGACGGTGACCAAGGTGTCGCGGGCGCCGGCGGCCAGCGAGCCGGTCGTGGGCTTTTGCCAGGGCAGCCCGCTGCGCGCCGAGATCGAGGCGCGCGATGCCGCCCGCATGGCCGAGACACTTGACGCTGCGACGAAGGCCATGGCGAACCGGTTCGGCTCCGGCCCAATCGAAGGGTCGATCCAGGCGCACGTCGTCAGCGCGATCCGCTGATCCCAGGGGTCTTGACCCGCCGCCGACCGGACCTACGTATGTAGTGTCGGACGCCATAACGGGTCCGGCGCCGTGGCCCGGCCATGATGGCGGGCGAGCGGTGGAATGTCACCTTGCTCGTTGGAGGATGTGACCATGCGAACCTATGACCTTTCCCCTCTGTTCCGTTCCAGCGTCGGTTTCGACCGGCTGAGCGACCTGTTCGATGAGGCGTTCGGCGCCGAGGACCAGTCGCCCGGCTACCCGCCCTACAGCATAGAGAAGACGGGCGCGGACGCGTATCGCATCACCATGGCCGTGGCCGGGTTCGGCGAGGCGGACCTGACCGTGACCGCGCAGGACAACCTGCTCGTGATCGCCGGCCGCCAGCAGGAGGCGCGCGAGGATGAGTCGCGGTTCCTGCACCGTGGCATCGCGACCAGGGCGTTCGAGCGCAAGTTCAGCCTGGCCGACCACATCCGGGTTGAAGGCGCCGCGCTCGCCAACGGCCTGCTCCACGTCGACCTGGTGCGCGAAGTGCCCGAGGCGATGAAGCCGCGCCAGATCAAGATCACGGCCAAGCCGGCCAAGGAGCCGACCGTGATCGAGGGCGCGAAGTCGGCCGCCTGACCGACCCACGCCTGATCGAGGAACAGGGCGGGGCGAGCGATCGTCCCGCCCTTCGTTCGTCCGCCTCCCGCTTCTCGCTCGCCCATTGACGGGGCCGCGGCGGCGGGGCCATTGTCGGCCCGCTGACAGGAAATGACAGGGAGAACGTCATGCTCGCGTACGTCATGGTCGGGACCAACAACGTCAAGCGCGCCGCCAAGTTCTACGATGCCGCGCTAAAGCCGCTCGGGCTCGCGCGCACCCAGAGCGACAAGGATTTCCTCGGCTACGGGCCGAAGCGGTCGCCCGACAAGTCGGCGTTCTTCGTGACCAAGCCGTACAACAAGAAAAAGGCGAACTTCGGCAACGGCACCATGATCTCGCTCGCCGCGCGCTCGCGCCGCGCGGTCGAGGGGTTCCACAAGGCGGCTCTGGCCAACGGCGGCACGGACGAAGGCAAGCCGGGGCCGCGCCCCGCCGGCAACACCAACTACGTCGCCTACGCCCGCGACCCGGACGGCAACAAGATCTGCGCCTATCGCGCCAAGAGGAAGACATAGGCCGGCGATGCTCTATTACCTCACGCTCGGCACCAACGACGTGACCAAGGCCGCGAAGTTCTACGACGCGGCGCTGGCGCCGCTCGGCATCGTGCGTGCCATGACCGACCCGACCGAAGTCGGCTACGGACCGATGGGCGGCAAGCCCGTGCTCTACGTCACCCGGCCATTCGATTCCGCGCGCCCCGCGTCCCAGGGGAACGGCACCATGGTGGCGCTACCGGCGCCGTCGCGCGCGGCGGTCGATGCCTTCCACGCGGCGGCGCTGGCGAACGGCGGCAGCGACGACGGCACGCCGGGGCTGCGCCCCTACGCATCGGACTGGTACGCCTGCTACGTGCGCGACCCGGACGGCAACAAGCTGAGCGCGGTCCATCGCGCCACGTTATAGGGCGGGCGGCAGAAGCACGGCCGCCCGGTTTCACGCCATGACGACGCTGAACCATTTCCCGCGCGGGTTTCAGGGCTTCCTCGGCGCGCCGCGCGCCCAGGACCTCGACCGGCTCGAGGCCGATATCGCCGTGCTCGGCATCCCTTACGGCGTGCCCTATGCCTCGGACACCTACACCTACGCGGCGGATTCGGCGGCGATGGCCCGTGCGGTGCGCGCCCAGACCAACCACTACGAGGCGCACGACCACTACGACTTCGACCTCGGCGGCCCGCTGTTCGATGGCCGGAACGTGCGCCTGGTCGATTGTGGCGACGTGCCTCACGACCCGCTCGACATCGCCGGGTCGTCGCGCCGCGCGACCGAGGCCGCGCGCCGGATCGTCGCCTCGGGCGCGCTGCCGATCATGCTGGGCGGCGACGACTCGGTGCCGATCCCATTCTTCCGCGCCTACGAAGGGCGTGGCCCCATAACGCTGGTCCAGATCGACAGCCACATCGATTGGCGCCACGAGATCGGCGGCGTCACCGAAGGCTATTCGTCGACCATGCGCCGGGCCTCCGAGATGCCGTGGTTCACCCGCATGGTCCAGATCGGCCAGCGCGGCGTCGGCAGCGCGCGCGCCCAGGACGTCGCCGACGCCCGCGCCCACGGCGTGCGCCTGATCGGGGCGCGCGATGTCCACGCCCATGGCGCCCGCTGGGTGGTCGACCAGATCGAGGGCGAGCGTTTCCTGGTCACCATCGACTGCGACGGGCTCGACCCGACGGTGATCGCCGCGGTCAACGCGCCCAACCCGGGCGGGCTTACGTTTCACCAGACCATCGACATCCTGCACGGGCTGGCGCGCAAGGGCCGGGTCGTCGGCTTCGACATCGTCGAGCTGGCGCCGCGCCTGGACGCCGACGGCACCTCGGCCATGACGGTGGCGCGCATCGTGCTCAACCTAATCGGCGCGGTCGCGCGCAACGGCCAGCTCGGCAACCGGCCCTAAGCCCGGCGTGCCGCGGGAGCGACGATGATCAGGGCCTTCGATCACACCAGCTTCACGGTCGCCGACGTGGACGCGGCCGTGCGCTTCTGGACGGCGGCGCTCGGCTTCACCGCCGCGTCGGTCGGCCTGCGCGAGGGCGTGTTCCTGGGCTCGGTGGTGGGCGTGCCGGGAGCGCGGGCGAAGATCGCCCATCTCCACGGCCACGGCCACCACATGGAGTTCGTCGAGTATCTGGAACCGGCCGGCGCCCCCACCCGCCCCGCGCCGAACGACCGGCTTTCCGCCCATGTCGCGTTCGAGACCGACGACATCGGGGCGGCCGTGGCCCGGGTGCTCGAACACGGCGGCAGTCATCTGGGCCGCGTGACCGAGGTCACTACCGGTCCCTACAAGGGCGCGTTCGCGGTTTACCTTCGCGATCCCAACGGCGTCATCGTCGAGTTTTACCAGCCGGCGAAACCGGCGGCGTCAAGCCCGGGCCCCTGACCGTCGCGAGCGACGGCGCGTCGGGCACGACGCCTGCCCATATGCACGCTTGCTTGCGCGCCGCCGTCGGGTGGACAATGGCGCCCTGGGATCGCGAACGCGATCGGCAAGCGCGCGGAGGCGCAACACCATGAAGCGTATTCGGTTCATCGACCGCATGGCCCAAGGCAAGATCGCGCGCCGCGACATGGTGCGTGCCGCGACCGCGTTCGGGGTGGGGGTCGCCGCCCTTCCGGTGCGGGTCAAGGCCGCGGAGAACATAACGATCATGGAGTGGGCCGGCTACGAGACGCCCGAGTACTACGGGTCTTATCTCGCGAAGCACGAAACGCCGCCCGAGTTCTCTATCTTCGCGAGCGAGGAGGAGGCGTTCGAGAAGATCCGCGCCGGCTTCAACGCGGACATGATGCATCCCTGCACCTACTCCATCAATCAGTTCAAGGATGGCGGCCTGGTGGATCCCATCGACACGGCGCGGCTGTCGAACTGGCCCGATGTGATCGAGCCACTGAAGACGTGGAGCGGGGTCGTCCTCGATGGCGATGTCGTCATGGTGCCGACCGATTGGGGCAATTCCTCGGTGATCTATCGCACCGACATGGTCGATGCCGAGTTCCAGGCGAACGAGTCATGGTCGATCCTGTTCGACGAGAAGTACGCCGGAAAGGTGGCGCCGGCGGATGGCGAATCCAACGTCGAGATCGCCGGCCTGCTGATCGGGCTGGACCGCAACGAGATCTTCCATATGACCGACGAGCAGCTCGAGCAGATCCGTGGCCTGCTGGAACAGCAGACCCGCGTCGCGCGCTTCTATTGGACGAGCCAGACCGAGGCGATCCAGGCCATAGCCACCGGCGAGATCGTCGCGGCCTATGCTTGGAACGACGCCGTCAAGTCCCTCAAGGCGGAAGGCATCCCGGTCAAGTACGCGGTGCCGAAGGAGGGTATCTTCACCTGGCTGTGCGGCCTCACGCTGCTGAACTCCGGCGAAGGCGACAAGGCCCTCGCCTACGACTTCCTCGATGCCTGGCTGTCGCCGGAAACCGGCAAGTACATGATCGAGGAAGTTGGCTACGGCCACGGCAACCGAAAGGCCTTCGAGATCGCGGCGCCGGAGGCGCTCGAGGCCCTGGGCTTCAGCGCCGATCCCACCGCCATGCTCGCCGACGGCATCCTCTTCCTGCCCGTTCCGGGCGACATCAACATCAAGTACATCAATCTTTTCAACGAGATCAGGGCCAACGCGGCGATCTGAACGGCGACCGGGCGGCGCGACGGGGGGCCGCGCTGCCCGTTGCCATGGCACGGATCACGGGTTACAAGAATCGGGTCATGGGCCAAACGAAACGGGCCGCCGGCGCTTGGCGACCGACGGCAACCGCGGCTCGAGTGCGGGGTGGCAGCGTGACGGCGGAGACTAACGGCGAGACGGGCGATGCCCCGGCCAGGCCGGGGCGCGACGTTTCGTTCCGGAACTTCCACTTGATCCGGGCCCTTGGGCACCGGGAAGGGGCGAAGACATGGCGGTCCGAACGGTCAAGGCCAGCGACTTAGCCGTGCCACCGGGCGCGCGGGCCGTGCGCGGCGGCGTGCGCGGTTTCTTCTTGCGCAACGAGTGGGCGCGCGGCTACGCGCTGCTGTCGCCGACGATGCTGGTCATGATCGTGGCCATGTGCGTGCCGGTGTTCATGCTCACCGCGCACAGCTTCTGGACCCAGAACTACCTGACCATCGACAAGACCTTCACGCTGGCCAATTACGAGCAGGCGCTGGGCTACCTGTGGGGCGCCGAGGGCGCCAAGGTCATCTATCTGAAGCTCCTGCTGAAATCGATGGAGATTTCACTGGTTGTCACGACGACGACCCTGGTGCTGGCCTACCCGTTCGCCTACTTCCTGGCGTTCAAGGTGCGCAAGAACAAGAACATCTGGATCATCCTGATCAGCGTGCCGTTCCTGACCAGCTACCTTCTGCGCGTATTCGCGTGGAAGATCATCCTGGGCTTCAACGGCGTGATCAATTCAGCGCTGGTCGGGACCGGCGTCATCGCCGAGCCGCTCGAGTTCCTGCTCTACAACCCGACCTCCGTTGTGATCGTGCTGGCCCACGCCTGGGCGGCGGTCGCGATCCTGCCGATCTACGTCTCGCTCGAGAAAATCGACCGCTCGCTGCTCGAGGCGGCGACCGACCTGGGCGATAGCCCGCTTTGGCGCTTCTTGCGGGTGACATGGCCGCTCTCGGTGCCCGGCGTGATCGCCGCAGGCCTGCTGATCTTCATCCCGACCGTGGGCGACTACGTGACGCCCAAGCTGGTCGGCGGCACCGAAGGCATCATGATCGGCAACATCATCCAGTCGCAGTTCGGCAAGGCCAACAACTGGCCGCTCGGCTCGGCGCTGTCGATCGTCATGGCGATCGGTATCACCCTGGTGGTGCTGTTGTTCCTGTTCGTCATGAGCCGTGGCCGCGTGAGGGCGAAATGAGCGCGCCCGCCGCCGAGGCCGGACAGCCGCTCGACACCGTCTACGTCCCGTCCAAGGTCGTCGAGGGCAGCCGTTACGGTTGGCTGTTCGTCTACGCGGTATGCTACATCCTGTTCCTCTACGTGCCGCCGCTGTTCCTGCCGCTGTTTTCGTTCAACGAATCGATCTACGTCGCCTTTCCGCTCAAGGGCTTCACCTTCAAGTGGTACGGCGAAATGGCCAAGAGCGCGGGGCTGCTCGACGCGCTCTACAACAGCCTCAAGGTGGCCACGGTCGTCAGCATCGTCAGCACCGTGTTCGGCATTCTCGCGGCCAAGGCGATGACGCGCTACAAGATGCCGGCCAAGGGCGCGCTCGCCGGCTTCATCATGCTGCCGTTCGTGGTGCCGGGCATCATCCTGGGCATCGCGCTGCTCGTGCTCAGCTTCTCGCTCGGGCTCGAGCTGTCGCTGTTCACCATCGGCGTCTCCCACGTGCTGATCTGCGTGCCGTTCGCGATGCTCGTGCTGATCTCCAGGCTCGAAGGCTTCGACAAGAGCCTCGAGGAAGCCTCGCTCGACCTGGGCGAGAGTCCGTGGATGACGTTCTGGCGCGTGACCGTGCCGCTCGCGCTGCCCGGCATCATCGCCGCGCTCATGCTGACCTTCCTGACCTCGTTCGACGAGTTCATCCTGGCGTTCTTCCTGGCCGGGAACGAGGTGACCCTGCCGATCTACATCTGGAGCCAGCTTCGCTTCCCGGCGAAGCTGCCGAACGTGCTCGCCCTGGGCACGCTGATCCTGGCCGTGACCATGGTGATGGTCGTGGCCGCCGAATGGATCCGGCGCCGTGGTACCGCAAGCAGCAAGCCTAAGGCGGAATAAAGCGCCATGACCCACTCGGAACCTATGATCAAGATCGCGAGCTGCTCGAAACACTTCGGGCCCGTGCGCGCGGTCGACGACGTCACGTCGGACATCGAGCGGGGCGAATTCTTCTCGCTACTCGGTGCCTCGGGCTGCGGCAAGACCACGCTGCTCCGCCTGCTCGCCGGGTTCGAGCAGCCGACCTTCGGCAACATCTTCATCGATAGCCAGGGCATGGCGGGCGTGCCGCCGAACCTTCGGCCGACCAACATGGTGTTCCAGTCCTACGCGATCTTTCCGCACCTCGACGTGCGCCGGAACATCGCCTACGGCCTGCGCCAGGCACGGCTGTCGAGGAAGGAACTCGACCACAAGGTCGACGAGATGCTCGAGCTGATCAAGCTGCCCGGGTTCGGCGGGCGCGCCGCGCACCAGCTTTCCGGTGGCCAGCGCCAGCGCGTCGCGCTCGCCCGCGCGCTGATCAAGCGCCCCAAGGTGCTGCTGCTCGACGAGCCGCTCGGCGCGCTCGACAAGAAGCTGCGCGAGGAAATGCAGCTCGAGCTCCGCGCGCTGCAGCGCAACGTCGGCATCACCTTCGTGTTCGTGACCCACGACCAGGAGGAAGCCCTGACCATGTCGGACCGCATCGCGGTCATGGCCCAGGGCCACGTGTTGCAGATCGATACGCCGACCGGCCTCTACGAGAACCCGAACTGCAAGGAGGTCGCCGCGTTCATCGGCACCATGAACTTCTTCGACGCCAAGGCGAGGGGGCCGGAAGGCGCCCACATGTTGATCGACGCCGGGCCGCTCGGCAACGTGCGCGCGCGCGCCAACGGCGCGGTGCGGCCGGCGCCCGGCGCACCGGTCACGGTCGCGCTGCGGCCCGAGAAGATCAACCTCAGCACCAGCCGGCCGAACGTCGAGCACAATTTCGTCGAGGGCCGCATGAGCGCGGCCGCATACCTGGGCGACCGCAGCCACTACTACATCCGCATCCAGGGCCGCGCCGAGCCGGTGGCGGTTGCCGCGCAGAACCTCGAGGCGTCAAGCGACCTCGGCAAGCCGGACCAGGCCGTGTGGTTGAGCTGGCGCGACGATTCGATCGTCCTGCTCGATCGCTGATCCCAGCCCGACAACCGGAGCGGGCGCCGTGACGGCCGGCCCGCCGCCCCGCTGGTTCGTCAACCCGCGCTGGTCGAACGACGCCCACTACGACGCGACGCTTCGGGCCGTGATCGACCCGGCGGACGCCGACGCCGCCAGGGCCGAGATCGCGTCGTGGCCCGACACCCGGCCGACTCCCTTGGTCGCGCTGCCCGGGCTCGCCCGAACGCTCGGCCTGAACCGTTTGTGGTGCAAGGACGAAGGCCAGCGCTTCGGGCTCGGCAGCTTCAAGGCGCTCGGCGGCGCCTACGCCGTGTACCGGCTGCTGGCCGACAAGGTCGAACGGCGGACCGGCCGCCGCCCGGCTTCGGCCGAGCTCGTGGCCGGGGCGCACCGGGACATCGTCGCGGGCGCCACCGTGGCGACCGCGACCGACGGCAACCACGGCCGTTCGGTCGCTTGGGGCGCCTGCCTGTTCGGCTGTCGGGCCGTCATTTATATGCACGCTGGCGTCAGCGAAGGCCGCGTGCGCGCGGTCGAGGCGTTCGGGGCGCGGGTCGTTCGGGTGCCCGGGACCTACGACGATTCGGTCCGGGTTTGCGCCGCCGAAGCCGCCGCGGCCGGCCATGACGTGGTGTCGGACACGGCGTATCCCGGCTACACGGCGATCCCCCGCACGGTGATGTGCGGCTACACGGTGATGGTGGACGAGATCATCGCCGACTTGCCGCCGGGCGAACGGCCGAGCCACGTCGTCGTCCAGGGCGGTTGCGGCGGCTTCGCCGCGGCGGTCGCGGCCCGCTTCTGGCAACTCTGGGACGCCGAGCGACCGGGCCTGATCGTGGTCGAGCCCGACAACGCCGCCTGCCTCCATGCCAGCGCCGAAGCCGGCGCGTTGCGGGCGGTCGGCGGCGGACTCGATACCGTCATGGGCGGTCTCGCGTGCGGCGAGGTTTCGCTCGTCGCCTGGCCAATCGTCGACCGGGCGGCCAAGGGCTTCGTCACCATCGCGGACGCCTGGGCGATCGCGGCCATGCGCCGGCTGGCGGCAGGCAACGGCGATCCCCCGATCGTCGCCGGCGAGGCCGGGGCGGCCGGAGTAGCCGGGCTGCTCGCGCTCGCCGGCGAGCCCGCCGCCCGGGCCGCCTTGGGCCTTGGCTCCGGGGCGCGCGTCCTCGCCATCGTCAGCGAAGGGGCTACGGATCCGGAGCTTTATGCCCGGCTGGTCGGGCGGCCCGCCGGGTCGTGAACCACACTCCAAGTCATGTTGCACGCACCGTGCTAGCGCGCTAGGGTAGCAGCGCAATCCGGGCTTGGCGCCAATTCAGGTTTGGCGCCGATACGGGGTCCAGGCGCAACAAGCGCTTCGCCTACGCAAAGGGGAGACGACATGAACATCGTTAGACTGCTGGGTGCCGGCGCTCTCGCGGTACTCGTCGGGAGCTGCGCCTATGTCGACATCGAGGACGTCCGCGGGCTCGAGCCCCAGGGCAGCGATTTCGCCAAGGCTCTGTTCGCGGAGTACGTTACGCTGGCCGACGAGGAAGTGACGGAATACGACTGGAGCAACGCATCGAATTATTCGGCCAAGGCCCAGCTTGCCGCAGGCGGCGAGGAAGTCCTGCCGTGGGATCCGGCCAACTTCGACCTGCCCGCCGACATGATGGAAGATTTCACCTCGTCGCGGACCCGCCTGCTCGAGGCGCTCGACGGCGGTGGCCGCACGGTCGCTCCGGCCGAGGCCGCGCACGCTCAGGCGATGTACGACTGCTGGATCGAGGAGCAGGAAGAAGGCCACCAGCTGAACGACATCAACCGCTGCCGCGGCGAATTCGAGCTCGCGCTCGCGAACGTCCTCACCGCGCTTATGCCGGCGCCGGAGCCCGAGCCCATGGCCGAGGAAGAGCCGCCGCCGTCGAAGTTCATCATCTACTTCGGCTTCGACGTCTCGCAGGTGGCGCAGAGCGCGCTGGGCGTGATCGCCGAGATCGCCAACTTGGCGCTCGAGTCCCAGCCATCGCGCATCACCGTGCAGGGCCACGCTGACCGCGCCGGCAGCGACGCGTACAACCTGGCCTTGTCGGCCAAGCGCGCCGCCAACGTCGCCGAAGCCTTGGCCGCCAACGGTGTGTCGGCCGATCTGCTGGACGTGTCCGAGTTCGGCGAAAGCGTGCCGCTGGTGCCGACCGACGACGGCGTGCGCAATCCGGAGAACCGGCGCGTCGAGATCGAGTTCGTGCAGTAAGCTCGACCGCTTGAAGCATCTGACGGACGAAGGGGGTGGCCTAGGCCACCCCCTTCTGATTCAAGGCCGTCTCGCCGCTCGCGTCCCTGGAATCCGCGCGCGGACCTCAGTTCCGTGTCAACAGGCCGCCCTCGCCGAACTTCGGCCGGTAGCAGCCGTCGCGCGGGCCGGCGTGGAACGCTTCGATCACCTTGGGGTGGCGCACCGGGCCGTTGTCACCGTCTGGCAAGAGGTTCTGCTCGCTGACGTAGGCCTCATAGCAAGACTGCTCGTTTTCGGCGTACAGGTGGTAAAACGGCTGGTCCTTGCGCGGGCGGATCTCTTCGGGGATGGCTTGGTACCATTCCTCGGTATTGGCGAATTCCGGATCGACGTCGTAGACGACGCCCCGGAACGGAAACAACCGGTGCCGTACGATCGAGCCGATCGTGAACTTGGCCGAACTTGTCGACATGCCGCGCGAAACCCTTTCCCGCCGGCGCCGGAGCGAACCGGGCGTGCCACTTTCTAAGGGCGGAGCCGGCTTGCTGGCAAGCCGGCGCCGGGCCGGCCGTTGAAAGTGTCCGATCCCGGATGGCGTCAAAATTGCGATGGGCCCGATGCTGGGTTAGATTGGGCTCGTGCTTCGGCGTGGCCCGCGTGCATACGCACAGGCGTCGGGGCGCGGTGCGCCCTGGGCGTGCCACAGGGATTGTGAACCGATGACGAACCAACGCCGGTCGCCCGGAGCGGTGGCGCGTGGCATGACAACCGCTGCGACCCTGGCCGCGGCGCTGCTCGCGATCGCGTGCAATCCTCCGCCGGGGGCCAACACTCCGGCGCAAAGCGCCGATGCCTCGGGATCGGGCGTCGCGGTCGAGAACCCGGCGACTGGCGCGACATCGTCGTTCGGCAGCTACCTGGCCGGGCGGCACGCGCGGAGCGCGCGTGACCTCGATTCCGCCGCCGATTTCCTGATCCAGGCGCTGGCCGACGATCCCGACAACCACGACCTGCGCACCCAGGCGTTCGGCGCGTTGCTCGGCGCCGGGCGCGTGGCCGAGGCGCTGCCGCTCGCGGAAGCGATCCTGGCCGTGGATCCCTCGGCGCCGCTGCCCGGGTTCGCGCATGCCCTCGCCGCCTTCCGCGCCGGGGACACGGGGACGGCGCGCGAGCGACTGGCCGCCCTGAACCCCACCGGCTACAGCGCCATCATGCTGCCGCTCGTCGAAGGCTGGATCACCTTCTCGGAAGATGACCTGGCGGCGGCGCTGGCGATTCTCGATGCCATGCCCGACAGCGCCGGCGTGGCCACGTTCCGCTCCTTCCACGTCGGGCTCATGAACGAACAGGCCGGAAACAGCGACGCGGCGCAGGCCGCGTACCGTGCCGCGGCGGAGGCGCAGCCGGGGGCGTTCCGGGTGTCCCAGGCGTTGGGCGGGTTCCTCGAGCGTCAGGGCCACGCCGACGAGGCGCGCGCCGCGTACCAGGCGTTCGCGGCCACCAACGCCGACACCCCGTGGCTGGACAGTGCCTTCGCGCGGATCGACGCCGCGGGGCCGCCGCCGCCGCCGCTCGTGTCCGACCCGGTCGAAGGTGTCGCCGAGGCGCTGTTCGGCCTGGCCAACGCGCTGGAAGGCGAGGAGGAACACGACGAGGCCCTGGCCCTGGCGCGCCTGGCCGACGACCTGCGCCCCGGCAACGATGCCATCCTGCTGTTGCTCGGCGAGATCTTCGAGGCGCAGGAACGAAGCGCCGACGCCGTGGCGGTCTACGGCCGCATCCCGCACGCCTCGCCGTTGTCGTGGACGGCCCGGCTGCGCGCCGCCGTCAACCTGGATTCGCTCGGGCACAGCGATGAAGCCGTGGCGCAGCTGGAAGCCATGGCGGCGGAACGCCCGCGGCGCGCCGATGCCTGGCTGACGATCGGCGACATCCGGCGCGCCAACGAGCATTGGGCCGAGGCCGTGGTCGCGTACGACCACGCCGTCGAGTTGACGGGTGAGCCCGAAGCGCGGCACTGGCGGCTCTACTACGTGCGCGGCATCGCGCTCGAACGTTCCAATCAGTGGTCGAAGGCCGAGGCCGATTTTCTCGAGGCGCTCGAGCTCGAGCCCGATCAGCCCTATGTGCTCAACTACCTTGGCTACTCGTGGGTCGACAAGGGCGTCAACCTCGACCGGGCGCTCGCCATGATCGAGTCGGCCGTCGACCAGCGACCCAACGACGGCTTCATCGTCGACAGCCTGGGCTGGGCCTACTACCGCCTGGGCGATTTCCCCGAAGCCGTTCGCCAACTCGAGCGCGCGGTCGAGTTGGAGCCGGACGACGCCACGATCAACGACCACCTCGGCGATGCCTTGTGGCGGGTCGGGCGCCAAGCCGAGGCCACGTTCCAGTGGCGGCGCGCGCTCACGCTCGCGCCGGACGACGAGCTCGCCGCCGCCATTCGCACCAAGCTCGAGCACGGCCTGGTCACGGCACCGGCCACGAGCAGTGACGGCTGAGCCGCGCGGCCTGGTCCTCGAGGCACCGGCCAAGCTCAACCTCTACCTGCACGTACTCGGACGCCGGGCGGACGGCTATCACCGGCTCGACAGCCTGGTCGTTTTTCTCGATCTTTGCGACTCGATCCGCGCGGCCGGGTCCGATCGTCTGAAGGTCCGTGTGCGCGGCCCGTGGGCTGGGGCGCTCCGCGCCGCCGGCGGGGACATCGTGGCGCGGGCCGCCCGGCTGCTCGCCCTCGAAGCCGGCGTCGCGCCGAGGGCCGTCCTGGACCTTACCAAGCGCATCCCGGTGGCGGCCGGGCTGGGCGGTGGTTCGGCCGACGCCGCGGCGACGCTCCGGTTGCTCGACCGGCTGTGGCGGACGGGGGCCGGCGCCGATGACCTTGCCCGCCTTGGGGCGCGTCTGGGCGCGGACGTGCCGGTCTGCCTTGGCGGACGGCCGACCCTCGTGCGCGGCATTGGTGAACGGCTGGCGCCGGGACCCGAGTTGCCCAAGGTCGCGCTGGTCCTGGTCAATCCGCGCCGTGGCCTGGCCACGGCCCGAGTGTTCGCCGGATTGGCGCCGCGAGCGCGCCCCGCGGCTGGCACCTTGCCGATGGTCCGGAACGCGGCCGAACTCGCGGCGCGACTCGCGCGGCGACGCAACGATCTGACCCGACCGGCGGCGGCGCTCGAGCCGGCGATTCCCGACATGCTGGCGCGTCTCAACACCTCGGGCGCGAGCCTCGCCCGCATGACGGGCAGCGGCGCGACATGCTTCGCCCTGTACGACGATCGGGCCGGTGCCTTAGCGGCGTGCGCCAGACTCCGCGCCGAACGGCCAGAATGGTGGTGCGCGGTCGCCCAGGTACGCCGGGCGCGGCCCCACATGCAGGCTGTGGCAAAGATGCAACATGGTCGTGGCAAACACGCGTAACATGCGCTCAGGCTTGACACCTGAGCGGCCCGGAACATAACTTAGCCGCGGTTTTCCGGTGATCCATGCCCTTGACCTTGGCGGATGCGGATCGCGAAGGTTACTGTTCGGGGATGGTTGCACTTGTGTGCGTGCTACTGAATTCCGACGAATCTGCCGCTTGACACGGAACCACGGCGCAGCGGCCTGAAATCTAGGGGGAGACAACACATGGTCGGCAAACGGATCAAGGCTCTGGCTCTGGCTGCGGCGCTCGCACTGTCGCCGGCGATGGCCATGGCGCAGGAGGAGACAGGCGAGGCAGCCGGTGAGGCCGGTGGCCCGTTCGGCGCTCTTACCCCGGTCGTGGCCGGTGTCGTCGCCGTCGCGGCGATCGTCGGCATCGCGATCGCGGTCAGCGCGGGTGGCCAGAAGAACGAGGGCGCGACGACGAGCGGCACGACCTCGACTCAGTAATCGTCGCCAAGACGAATTTCACGAGAGGGCGGCCAGTGGCCGCCCTCTTGCGTTTGCGGCCCGCTCGCGGCGCGACCTGCCGCGCTTCGCGCGCCGCTTGATCGCCGTCCCTAG
>CAZGYG010000013.1:0-2064 GCA_964530335.1 uncultured Rhodospirillaceae bacterium
TCGCCGTGACCGAGCTTCTCGACATACTTCCCGGCTGGATGTTCGGCCTCGGCGTCGCGGCCGGGCTCGCGGCGCTGCTCGCGCGCGCCCGGCGCTGGTTCGCTGGACGCCCCGCGCCCGTCGACGCACCTATCGACGTGCTTGCGGGTTTGCGCGCGCTGCCCCGCCGCTACCTGCGCGACGTCCACGCGGTCATCGCCCGCTCGCCCTCGGTCGCGCGCATGCACGTGGCCGTGGCCGGCGGGTTCACGGCCTCGCTGCCGCTCATCCTTCTGGTCCACGTCTTCGGCGTGAAGGCGCCTTGGGCCGCCTACGCCCTGCTCGGCGCGCTCGCCGCCATGTTCGCCGGCGCCGTGCTCGCCGCCGACCCGCGCGAGCCCGGATCGAGCCACCGCTCGGCCGGCCGCTGGGAACGGCTGCCGCTCGGGCTCATCGCCTACGCCGCCGCGTTCACGATCGCGACCATTGACGACGTGAACGAAACCTACTCGCTGCTCAACGGCCTGCTGGCGCTCGGCTTCGGCACCTGGGGCTGTCTTTCCACCCTCGCGCTCGCGGCCTCGGGGCCGCTGCGCCATGCGCCCGCCGGCGCGCTTTACCTCGCGTTTCATCCGCGCCCCGGGCGCTTCGGCACCTCACGCCCGGACGTGGCGCTGGCGCCCCTCGACCTTGCCGCACCCAAACTCGGCGCAGAGACCGCGCGCGATTTCGCCTGGAACGCTCTGCTCGGCTTCGACGCCTGCGTGCAGTGCGGCCGGTGCGAGGCGGTCTGTCCCGCCTTCGCCGCCGGCCAGCCGCTCAACCCCAAGAAGCTGATCCAGGACCTGGTGGTCGCCATGGCCCCCGGGGTGGCGAGCGACGCCGGCTACACCGGCAACCCGCACCCCGGGCGTTCGGTCGGGCTCGCGCGCGGCGGCCGCGACCGGCCGATCATAGGCGACCTCATCCATCCCGATACGCTGTGGGCGTGCACCACGTGCGGGCATTGCGTCTACGAATGCCCGATGATGATCGAGCACGTCGACGCGGTCATCGAACTGCGCCGGTTCCAGGCGCTCGAGGCGGGGCGTGTGCCGGGCAAGGCGGCCGCGGCGCTCGAGAACACCAGGCTCGCGGACGAACCGGGCGGCCACGACCCGGCGCGCCGCCTCGACTGGGCGGCGGACCTGAACCTCAGGACGCTCGCGCCGGGCGAGAGCTGCGAGACCCTGCTCTGGCAAGGCGACGCGGCGTTCGATCTGCGCGGCCAGCGCACGCTCCGCGCGCTCGTCGCGCTGCTGCGCAAGGGCGGGGTCGACTTCGCCGTGCTCGGCGCCGAGCTCGACACCGGCGACCTCGCGCGCCGCCTCGGCGACGAGGCGACGTTCCAGGCGCTCGCCCGTCGCAACGTGGCGATGCTCGAAAGCGTCCGGTTCCAGCGCATCGTCACCGCCGACCCCCACGTCTTGAACAGCCTGCGCAACGATTACCCGGCGCTGGGCGGGCGCTACACCGTCGTCCACCACACGGCGGTATTGGCCGACCTCATCGCCGCGGGCCGGATCGTGCCGGCGAAATCGCACGGGGGCCGCGTCACCTACCACGATCCCTGCTACCTCGGCCGCTACAACGGCGAGATCGCGGCGCCGCGCGCGGTGCTCGGCGCGCTCGGCGTCGATCTGGTCGAGATGGAGCGCCACGGGCTCCGTTCCACCTGCTGCGGCGGGGGCGGCGGCGCGCCGCTGACCGACGTACCGGGCGCGCGTCGTGTCCCCGACGTGCGCATGGACATGGCGCGGGAGACCGGCGCGGCGGTCGTCGCCGTGGCCTGCCCCAACTGCGCCGTCATGCTCGAAGGCGTGACCGGCACCCGCCCGCGCGTCGCCGACGTGGCCGAGCTCGTGCTCGAGGCCGTGGCTTGAGCGAACCGCCCCGCGTCCGGCGCGATCCGCGCGCCGAGCGCCAGGCGCGCGCCCACGGCGCCGGGCCCGCCGCAACCGCCACGGGACCACAAGCGCGCGAGGTGCCGCTGCGCGTCATCGACGATCCCGCGTTCCTGGTTCTCGCCGTGCCCGACCTGTTCGA